>DAOUXC010000007.1 GCA_030666795.1 Desulfobacteraceae bacterium | reverse complement strand
ATAACTTTATGAACTTTAGATCACTTTAGACACTTTTAATTTTTACAGCTAATGGATTTCAGTGGATTATAACCTTTGAACCTTGAACCCTGAACCTTGAACCGTTCATTTTAGATTCAATCCGAAAATTTAGGCGGGAATTGGGACTGGCCATGAAACTTGAGCGAATCAAGGACCATCAAGGTGGAAGTCCCGTGGGCAACGAGGTTGCCTTTATCATCTTGAACAGATGCCTCGCCAAGGCAAATGCTCTTTCCTGTTTTGACGCTTTTGCCCTTTGCAATCAGGCGGCCCGCTGAGACAGGGGCCAGGTAGTTCAGCTTTAACTCCAAGGTAGTCAAGCCGACCGTCTCTTCCCTGCCTGCATACACGGCCCAGTAAATGGCGGCATCCGTTATGGAGGCACAGACACCTCCATGCACAATACCGTAAGGCTGGAGATGCTTTTGCTGTATCTCCACCTCCAGATGGGATTCTCCCAGACCAAAGGACTTCAACTCCATGGATAGAAGGGTGAAATAGGGGCAGGTATTTACGGTTTTTGCAATGGCTGCCACGTGGGCGGGATTAAGTTCTTTTATGTGAGCCACCTCTTCCTTCTCTTGTAGTGTTTCACATCGCGATAGCTTTTCTTTTTGCCTACTTCAGTGAGGCCCAGATAGAATTCCTTTACGTCCGCGTTTTCCTTGAGCTTATCTACCGTGTCATCTAATACTATTCTGCCGTTTTCCATGACATAACCATGATCGGCAATGTTCAGTGCCAGCCGGGCGTTTTGCTCCACCAGAAGGATACTTACACCCTCATCCTTGTTTATCCGTTGTATTATCTTAAATATTTCAGACACTAACAGAGGCGAAAGCCCCATGGAAGGTTCATCCAGGAGCATCAACTTGGGAGAAGACATGAGTCCCCGGCCAATAACCAACATCTGCTGTTCACCCCCGCTGATATAGCCGGCAAGGGTATTTTTCCGTTCTTTAAGCCTTGGAAAATAGTCATAAACCATGGCCATGTCCTGTTTCATCTTTGACCTGCTCTTGTTGGTATGGCCCCCGGCAATGATGTTTTCATCGACGGTCAAATCCTCGAATACCCGCCTCCCCTCCATCACCTGGAAGATTCCCCTACGGACTATTTCCTCGGGATATTTCCTGTCTATCCGTTTCCCCTTGAACGTGATCTGCCCGTCCGTCACCTCACCGTCTTCGGATTTCAATAACCCTGAAATAGCCTTAAGTGTGGTTGTTTTTCCGGCACCGTTATTGCCTAAAACTGTCACAATCTGGCCTTCGTTCACATTAAGGGACATACCCTTTATAACCAGAATGACATTATGATAGATAACTTCAATGTTGTTGACACTCAATAACGGTTCCATCATGCCCCTAATCTGGAGTAGGTGATGTCTTCTTCACCTAAATAGGCCTTGATGACCTGTTCGTTATGCCTGATTTCGTCCGGTTTTCCCTCTGCAATTTTCTGACCGAAATCAAGAACGCAAATCCGATCAGAGATATCCATGACCACCCCCATATCATGTTCGATCAGGACGATAGTTACTCCCCATTCTTCATTTATATCCAAAATAAAACGTGCCATGTCCTCTGTCTCTTCAAGATTCATCCCCGTGGCAGGTTCATCTAAAAGGAGGATCCTGGGTCTCATGGCCAGGGCCCTGGCCAATTCCACACGCTTCTGGAGTCCATAGGGCAGGGAGTGAACAACACTTTTTCTTATGTGTTCAATTTCCAGAAGATCTACTATCTTCGCCTCTATGTGACTGCGCAGATCGATTTCTTCCCTTCGGGACTTGCCATAGTAAATTCCTCCCGACAGTGAGCCTGACTTCAGATGCACATGCGCCCCGAGTTTAATGTTATCCAGCACGCTCATGTGGCCAAAGAGCTCAACATTCTGAAAGGTGCGGGCAATACCTAACGCGGCTATTTTATGGGGTTTTATGCGGGAGATGTCCCGGCCTTCCAATATGACGCTTCCTTTTTCCGGATGGTAGAATCGATTTATACAGTTTAAAAGGCATGTCTTGCCTGCGCCATTGGGGCCGATAATAGAGAAAATTTCTCCTTTCCTGACTCCCGTGCTTACGCCATTCAGGGCCTGAAGACCCCCGAAGCTGAGGTGGATATCTTCGAGTCGGAGCTGGTATTGTTTATTATCTTCCATTTGCATATTAGATAAGAGTCTATTCCAAAATTTCCACTTGTTTAACCCTGACGATGGTCTTCATTTGAAAACCCTTTCCGTCCTGGTAACGGATATCCGCCTCTACCTCGAGCACTTCCTTGTCCCCATACAGGGCCTCGATAAGGTCTTTATACCTCTCGGCCACGAACTTTCTTCTTACTTTTCTCGTCCGGGTCAATTCATCATCGTCGGCATCCAGTTCTTTGTACAAAAGGACAAATCTATTGATCTTGGCCACCTTGGGAAGAGACTCATTGGTCTTTGCCACTTCTCCCGCAATAAGATCATAGACCTCCTCTTTCTGAGAAAGATCCGTAAACGTGGTATAGGGAATCTGGTTGTTCTCCGCCCATTTGCCCACATTGCCCATATCAATCGAGATCATGGAAGCGATAAAGGGCCTTTCCTGTCCCACGACTACGGCTTCCATAATATAGGGGCTGAATTTCAGTTTGTTTTCGATAAGCTGCGGAGAAAATTTGCTCCCATCTGTCAGTTTCATCACATCGGACATGCGATCAATGATGATGATATGTCCATCGTCCTCGATAAGGGCAGCGTCTCCCGAATGAAACCAGCCGTCTTTGAGGGCCTCTGCCGTGGCCTCGGGACTTTTGTAGTATCCCTTGAAAATGGTGTCCCCTTTTGACAACAACTCCCCTGTATCCGAAACCTTGAACTCGATACCGGGCAACGGCTGTCCCACAGTATCCAGGCGAATATCATCGGTCCGGTGTATGATTGAAGCGGCAGTCTGTTCGGTCATGCCGTACGCCTGCTTTATATTAACGCCTAAGGCCTGAAACAGGTTAAATATCTCCTGCCCTAACGGAGCGCCGCCAGTATACACGTGAACAAGCCGGGAGAGGCCCAGATAGTTTTTTAGTGCCCTGAAAAGAAAAATGTAGGCCAACCAGTTCAGAAATTTCCAACCAATGGGGGGGTTCTTTCTCTCAAGTTTAAAACCGGCCATCTTGTATCCCACGGGTGAAAATATCTTGAAGAATAATCTCTTTATCCAGGCCGCGTCCTGGATTTTAACCTGGATATCAGAACACATCATCTCCCATATTCGGGGCGGAGCCAGCATGATATGGGGGCCGATTTCCCTGATATTTTCCCTGACTGTCTCGACCTTTTCCGGAAAATTGACCGTAAATGCCTTGTACAAAGACCAGTAAACCCCGAACTCCTGTTCTCCAATCCAGGGAAGCGGGAGAAAGGAGACATATTCATAGCTATCCACTGCCGCATCCACTGTATCCTGGGCCTTGGCCACGCTCCACATGTTTTTCTGGGTGATCATACTTCCCTTGGGCATTCCGGTGGTACCGGATGTATAATTGATCATACCCACGTCATCAGGAGTGACTTTTTCGATCATCTCATCAAAAAGCTGTGGCTCCTTCTCGGCCAGTTCACGGCCCGATTTCTGTATGTCTTTGAAGTATGCCAGAACCGGATCATCATAGCGTCTCATGCCCTTTGGATCGTCCACGATCACTTTTAATACCTGGGGGCATTTCTCCTTGATGTCCAGGATCTTGTCGGCCTGCTCCTGATCACCGGCCACCACGAAAATGGAGTCGGAATGATTGATAATATATTCCACCTGATCCAGATGGCTATCAGGATAGATACCTACAATGGCCCCGCCCAGGCACTGGACGGCCAATTCAGAAAAAAGACCTTCCGGCCGGTTGTCTCCGGCATAGGAGAGCTTGTCCTCCCGCTTGAAACCTAACAGATGAAGCCCAAAGGCAAAATCCCTCACATTTTCATAATAGGACTTCCAGGTGACAGACTGCCATATGCCGAATTCTTTCTCTCGAATGGCCACTTTTTTGTCGCCGAATTTGAGAGCATTTCGCTTAAGCAGGGCTGGGAGAGTTAAGATTTCCATGTCTTTTTCCGCATTGTGGAACGAGGCAAAACTATTGCCGGATCAATTGGCCACATTTTCTGATTTCCCGCCCCCGGATTATCCGGGGACGGGAAAGAGCAATCTGAATGATAAGATTAATCCAAAGAAATCCAATCCGAAACAGGATCAAACTTCATGGTCTTTGGATTACCCTTCATAACCCTTCCTACGGGGATGCTGTGGTTTTTACTGATGGTGACCGGAAGCATCAGACCCCCTACATCAAAGTTCTTGATGGATTCAAGCGCCTTTACTAAGCTGTCCCCGTTAATGGCCCCTGACTTATCCGCCCGCCTGAGGCATTCGATAAAAATCTGCATTGTCAAAAAGTTCATCATATACGCCTGGGACCGATATTCGGCAAACTTGGGGTGTTTCTTTTTGGTCCATTCCCTGATCTTCTTGATCATGGGATACTCGTCCTGATAATAATAGGAATAGTTTGTCACACCCATGTACTCATTCGCCAATCCCTTTAATTGATCCAGCAGGTGCTTTTCCGTCGACCAGAATGTGCCCATGAACTTACAGTTGAGTCCATAGTCCTTGGACTGTTTGATCACATTCTGAATAGGGGTAACCACAAATCCGTGAAAGATGCAGTAATCCACCTTTTTTCGTTTCATATCAAGTATCTGAGTCGTAATATCAACGCCTCCCACCTTTGCGATCTCTTCGGCGACCAGATTCAGACCCATTTTTTTACACAACTCACGGCCCACCGGAATAGGCTCCCTGCCAAACTCCGTATCGCTGTAGAAAAAGGCTATGTTTGCGCCCGGTTTTTCCTTGGCAATATATTTGAGAAGGACACCGAACATCTCCGAATATTTCGGCCCTGCAATAAACATGTTAGGGTTTTTTTCCGGTGTGGCGGCTATTTCCGCAAAAGTATAGGCAGAGTAGAGGACCTTGTAGCGGTCTTTAATCTCAGGAGCCAGGGCCTTGGTCATGCCGGTGCTCTGGCCGAACATGCAATGGGGTTTATGTTGGGCATACAGGCGTTTAAAAGCGGCAATACCCACATCGTTCTTATATTCACCGTCCGCCCAATAGTACTCGATCTTTTTTCCGTTGACGCCTCCTTCCTCATTTGCCATGGCAACGGCATCTTCCATGGCATCAGCGCCATGTATTCCGGCAAAGGCAAATCTTCCGGTAAAGGGATGTACCGCACATATTGTAGGATTCTGCTCAGCCATGGCCTTACTCACGGTGAACAATCCGATACATAACACTAAACTGAGAAAAAAAATGACTGTCTTTTTCATTACAATTCCCCCTTTGCGCTTTTAGATGGTTAACTAATTAGTGCCCAACCGAAAACTAGCCAAAGCTGTCATTTCGAGCGTAGCGAGAAATTTTATGGTATTGTTCACTTTGACGTTTAAGATTTCTCCCTTCAGTCGAAATGACAAAAAAATAATTTTCGTTCAGACACCAACTACTCTCGAAAGAGACCCCGTTCACCTCCTTTCAATCATTTTTTAATACGAAAAAGGCCAGAGCCTGAAAAAGTTCTTGATCCGGTTCCAGAGTTCTGCAAGACCGCGAGGCTCAAAAACAAGGAAAAGCACAATCAAAACCCCGAAAATCACCTCTTTCATGGGAACAAAAATTTCTTCATACCCGGGTGCGCTCATTTTTACAATTTCCGATAGATAATTTAGGATCTCCGGGACCAGGGTCATGAAAATGGCTCCGAAGATGGAACCTAATATGCTCCCGAGGCCCCCCACAATAATCATGGCTAAGTAGTGGATGCTCAGGATAAAGGGGAAATGGTCCGGGGTGACAACCTTGAGAAAGGTGACCCACAAGGCCCCTGCAACACCGGCATAAAAGGAGCTTATGGCAAAGGCACTCAGTTTATATCGAAACAGGTTTATCCCAATGATTTCGGCGGAAAGATCCCGGTCACGTATGGCCACAAATGCCCTTCCCATGCGAGAACGTATCAGGTTCCTCGCATAACCCACTCCAAGCACCACGAAAAACAGGGTTATCCAGTAAAAACTCTTTTCAGTGACAAATTCAAAACCGCCAATACCGGGACATGGGATATTTATTCCGGTGATGCCGTTGGTCATGGATTCCCAGTGGATAAAGATAAATTCAAAGATAAACTGGGCAGCCAAAGTGGCTATACAGAGATAAAGGCCCTTCACCCTGAGAGACGGTATGCCGATAATCATGCCTGCCAATGCTGCCACCAGACCGGCACAAGGGATGGAAAGCCAGAAGGAAAAACCCAAACGGGTGACAAGGATGGCCGAGGTATAGGCACCCACGCCCACAAAGGCTGCATGACCGAGAGATATCTGCCCGGTAAATCCTGTCAATAGATTCAGACCGACAGCCGCTATAATGGCAAAACCGATCATATTGGCCACATAAAGCATGTAGGCATTGGCTATAAAGGGAAAAACCAGAAGGAAAATAAAGAACAGGCCCAACCAAAATTTCACGAAAAGAGACTGAAAGATCTCTTCGTCCTTTATATATGTCTCTTTAAAATCACCGCATCTCATGGTCTAAAGCCTACTCCCTTGTCATTGTCTCTTCGTTGCGGGTTTCAGGTTTAATCCGGATCATTTCGTTTTTTCAATCAACAATCGAAAATCGAAAATCCCTGGCCCAGACCTGGCTTTAATGAACGTGACGTCCGGGACTCTAATTCTAAATACTTATCACGAAACAAACAAATTTCGGCGGAGTCGCGCCAGGGCAGGCATCAATCTCTCAGACCCTTTCAATCAGCTCTTTACCAAACAGCCCATAAGGCCTGACCATGAGAATAATCACCAATACAAAAAATGGGGCTATTCCCTTTGCGCCTCCCCCGATAAGGGGGTCAATATAAAGACCGGTCAAATTTTCCAGTACCCCTATAATAAGACCGCCTAAGATGGCACCACCTATGCTGTCCAGACCACCTAAAATAATAACCGCTAACACCTTCAGACCTACATCCCCCATGTAAACACTTATACCACTGATATTTCCGATAACAATCCCGCCGATAACAGAGGCCATGGCTCCAAAACACCATGCCAGGGCAAATATCCATCTCACACTGATGCCCATGGAGAGGGCGGCCTGCTGGTCATTGGCCGTTGCCCGCATGGCTACACCGGTCCTGGAATATTTGAAGATCACAAGAAAAACCGCTGTAGCGATAATAGCAAAGATAAAGCCCCAAAAGAGACCTGACGGGACCACCGCAAATCCGAGGAGCAGGGGTTTTGGTGGAAAGATCTCGGGAAAAGTCCGGAAAGTAGGGGTCCATATCATGTACATGAGCCCTTTGAGGATAAGACCCAGACCTATAGTAACCATGATTACCGAGATAATCGGCTCACCTATAAGGGGTCTTAATATGATTCGTTCGATAACAAAGCCGAGGACGCATGCCGTAAGAAGGGTAAGTATGAAGGCAAGATAAAAAGGGGAATTTAATTGCAGCAGGAAAGTCATGCAAATAAAGGCGCCCAAGGTCATAAACTCACCCATGGCCAAATTAAGGACACTGGTGGCTTTATAAATGAGCACAAAACCGAGGGCAATCAGGCCGTAAACACCACCGGTAGCCAAACCTGTTATAATGACCTGTATCAGGATATCCATTCAGTCCGGCTCCTTATTTGTGCAAGACTCAAAATCCCAACAATAAACCACATTCTGTTTAGTAAAGAACATTCATCTTGTCAACAGAAACATCCATTAAAAATCACGTCAATACGATTTCACCTCCCCTGTTCCCCGTAAAATTTCAATCTCATCATTGTAATATCATCTGACTGGGGTGCCCCTTTTGAGAATGCCCGCAATTTTTCCGTTATGCTGTTAATGAGTTCCTGGATAGGCTTGTCCTTGAGCAACTTCAATTCCTTTTCAAGCCGTTCCTCGGTAAACAACTCATCATTTTCGTTCATTGCTTCCGTAACACCGTCTGAATAAAGGAAAAGGCTGTCTCCCTTTTGAAGCAAGACCTTTTTCGATTTATAATGGAAATCCTCCACCACACCTAAGGCCATACCATTGGTGGTTTCCACAGGCTCCAACTCTCCATTGGCACGAATAATATAGGGAGGGTTATGACCGCCGTTACAGTACTCCAGATCACCGGTGCGGATATTGAGGATGCCCAGGAAAAGCGTCACAAACATTAATGATGGATTGTCTAAGGAAAGGTCCTCGTTGACACGGCTCAAGACAGTTGAGGAGATCAGGCCTTTGGTGGCTTTGGTTTTTACAAGGGTCTGGGTGATGGCCATAAAAAGGGACGCGGGCACGCCTTTTCCCGAGACATCTCCCACTGTAAAGCAGAGATGGTCCTCATCCAAAAAGAAAAAATCATAAAGGTCTCCCCCCACGTCTTTTGCGGGCTCAATGGTGGCATAGATCTCGAATTCCTTTCTGTTCGGAAAAGCCGGGAATATCTTAGGCAGCATTCCCATTTGAATATCGTGGGCGATTTTTAACTCGCTTTCGATCCTTTCCTTGGCTGCCGTAGTCTCTGTAAGCTCCTCGATATATTGTTTCAGGGAGCTTTTCATATCACCAAAGGAGTGGGACAATTTCCCCACCTCGTCCAATGATTTGATCGGGGGAAGTTCAATATCCAGGTTCCCGGCCGCAATATCTCCGGTCGCATTCGCCAGGGCACTCAAAGGCCGGGTGATTGAACGGGCAATCAATACAATAACCACCAGAAGGAACAGAAATCCGATCAAACCTAAATAAATGACCGTGCGATTCAGACGCACAACATCCGCCATCAGTTCATCCTGGGGGAAAAGAACGGCCAACGACCAGCCACTGGAGGAGAAGGGCGCATAAACCATCCAGCATTTTTTCCCGGTGCGGAGACTTTTAAATGGCACAAATCCCGATTTGCCGCTGATCATTTTCCTGCCGACCTCCCTTAGACGCTTATCGCCCCTGGCCTCGGCCACACTGAATATAGTCTCATTCATGATAAGACCGGCATCCGGATGTGTAACAAATGTCCCGTTTTTGGATATCAGGAACCCATAGCCTGTTTGCGCGATCTTAATAGAAGCAACATTTGCCTGAAGCCAGGAGAGCGAAATGTCCGCCGTCACCACGCCCATGAGTTTCCGTTTTCCCAAAACGGTCCTGTAAAAGGGAACGGAATAGGTGGACATTAGTATGTTGCCGCGGCCTTCGTCATAATAGGGTTCGGTCCATACCGGATGGTTGAGTTCTTTGGGAATCTGATACCAGTCCGCGTAAAAATATCTGCAAGACTCATCCCCAAGATAGGTGAATTCCGTCTTCCTTTTGCATTTATAAAAATATGGCGCAAAGCATAGAGCGTTTCTGTCGTAGGCATAGGGCTCAAAGGCAATAGCGGCCCCGTATATTTCCGGGTTATTTTCTACAAGTGACCGGAGCACATCTATTAACTCACCACCCGTATAAGAAACTGCCTCTAAGGAATATGAAAGGTTTTGGGGGACTTTCTCAACAGTACGAGGCACTATGTCGAGCCGGTTTACTGTTGATTGGGCAAGATTCCTGGCGTTTTCTTCAATGTTTTTGACGATCACCTGGTGGGAGAATCTATAGTTATACCAGAAAATGAATATAAAAATGAGCGTGCTGCTCATCAGGATGAGAAAAGAAAGTTTGAAGGCAATGCCTTTATTTTTCAACATTGGGAACGCATTTCCAGTAGAAAGACGTGTAGTCCGGAATTTCCTTTATCAAACCATTGTCCAATAAGCCCTCTGCCACCCGGTTATAGTCTTCGGCCAGAAGCCTTCCCGTGGGGCACCTGGCATATTGGGGCAGCATCAGGTCTTTCATCCTCGCCAACATCCACTTCTGGTGCACCAGGGTTGCCGGGATATGTTCTTTTTTCAGGTTTTTCATCACAATGCCCAGCGCCTCTTCAGGGTGGGCAAAGGCATATCTCCACCCCTCGATAGACGCATTTACAAAGGCCTTGCAGAGATCAGGGTCTTTTTGAAAGGTTCCTTCAAGGGTATAGATGCCGTCTTCGGGAAAATTTAAGCCATGCTCATGAAAAAAAAATGTGGTCAATTCATCAGGATTGAGACCGGAATTAAGAATGGTATGATACTCATTATACCACATGGCAGAGGTCACATCCACACCATCCCTCAAGAACAGGTTTACTGAATATGACTGGCGGATCTCTTTTACTTTAAGGTTGTATCTCTTGAAAAAAGCCTTGGGCTGAATTTGGAAAATAGGGCCCCACAGGCCAACCTTTTTGCCGTTCATATCCCGCGGTTTTTTTATCCCGCTGGATTTCTTGGCAATAAGCATGAGGGCGGAACGCTGCATCATCTGGGCAATGTTGATGAGTTTTACCCCTTTTGCCCGCATCTGGATCCCGGTTGAGAGCCATAATGTAGCAAAGTCCGCCTTGCCGTTTTTCAATAGATCAAGGGATGGATTGTCCGGTCCGCCCGGTATAATGGTCGCGTCAATGCCGTATTTTTTATAGATTCCCCGTTCATTGGCAAGGTAATACCCCGCAAACTGTGCCTGTGGCACCCATTGGGGAACAAAGGATATCTTTTTTAAGGCCCTGTCATCACCCCTGACATCAACCGTGACAAAAAGAAACAGAACCAGGAAAAATATAATTCTTCCTCTTGCCATCCATCCCTCTTCCGTTTGTTTTCTTACACCCTGCTACATTTGTTCAAGGGCAGCTTCCACTGTTTCGTGGATAGGAATTATTGAACTGAATCCTGAAATCTCAAACACCTCTTTTACCGCTTCCTGCAGCGCAGTCAGAATTATCTGGCCGCCCTTTGCCTTCAGATTTTTTGCCGTGGCCAAAATACTTCGAAGTCCGGCGCTGCTGATATAATCAAGATCCACAAGATCAATGATAAAATTGACATCCCCTTCTTCTATCCAATCACCCATTTTTTGCTCAAATTCAGGCGCAGAAACAGCATCCATCCTGCCCTTAACAGAGACCTTTACAGCATTTTTTTCCTTCCCGTTGTTTATTATGTCCATTTCCCCCTCCTGTAAGTTTCAATCAGTGAAATTCCAGACCTAGAGCCCCCCACAAATCAATTTTGGGCAATAGAGAGTTTCCAATTCAGAAATGAGATATTTTTTACAAGATCAAGGAAGTCAAGGGATTACGCGGAGGCGTACTATAGTAAGCCGCACAAGTGATCCCGCAGATTGACGCCGAGATTGTGAAAAATAGCCATTTATGGATGGAAACTACCTATACATAGACCACCATGCCGTCCCAGGCAATGCTGACCTCAAGCGGTGCGCCCTCTCCCAGGAGGGATGTCAATTTTTTCGTGTCTTCCAACAATTTATAGATATCCTCATCCCTTGAGACAGGTTCCTGGTGGTACAGACACAAATGCTTGACGCCTGCCTTATGGGCCAGTTCCACCCCGATCACGTTATTAGAATGCCCCCAGTCCTTTTTGACAGTCCAGGCGTCGGCAAGGGTATACTGGGCATCGAAAACCAATAGATCAGCCCGGTCGAAAAAATCCACAAAAGGAGCGGAATCCGTTCCGCTTTCTATCTTATGCTCCGAATCAGTGGAATAAACGATAGCCTTTCCGTCCTTCTCAAACCTGTACCCATAAGACTTCCCGGCATGTCTCTGCTCCTTGGCCGTGACCGTAAACCCCGCGATTTCATAGCCTTTGCCCGGGTCGAGATGTACAAAACGAATCTCAGCCCCAAGGTCTTTGAAATCAATAGGAAAAAATGGGGAACTGTGCTGCACGGAGAATGCCTTTTTTATATTCTCGTGGCAACCATAGACCGTGATACGGTTTCCTCCAATCAGGGCAGGAACAAAAAAAGGGAAACCCTGGATGTGGTCCCAGTGTAGATGTGAAAGGAATATATGGAAGTCCTTTCTCTCCTCCTTGCCATAGGTCTTGAGAAAATAATTTCCGAAATCCCTGATCCCCGAGCCGGCGTCGCACAGAACAAAACCATCCCCGTCCCGTATCTCCACACACGGCGTATTGGTCCCGTAAGTTCCCTTTATCCAGAATGGAAGCTCGTTATCAATAAAATTCTCGATATCGGTCCCCGGGCCAATACCCTTTTTCACAGCCATATAAAGGGCGGCTTTTATCTTTTTCCTGATTTCTTCCGCGTTCACCGAAGCGGGCAGTGACCCCCGGGTCCCCCAAAAATGTATTTCCATGTCAGTTCCCTGTTTTCAAACAAAAAATCCACGCCTAAAGGACGGGATTTTCTAAGATACAGTTATGGTAATATAGGAAAATCAAGTTTATGTGTCAAAGGAAAAGCCTCTACAGCACAGGTGAACAACAACACGGGACTTCCTGTTCACCGGAATTATGTCTTCGTAGTTATTCACAGGATAATAAAATCCTGGCATTAGGGAAGGTGCTTATTGAGCCGTTGACTCTTATCTCTTTCCAATTTGCGCGCCCTGATCAGGGCCGGCGCCAATTCATCCTGTTCCTGCCGAAACTGGAGCAATACGATGGCGCCAACCACCAGGGCGCCCCCCAGAATCTGGAGCGGAGCCAGGGCCTCTCTCAAAAAGAGATATGCGATAAAACCCGCAGAGATGGGCTCTAACGTGGCCGTGATAGCGGCGCGGGTTGAACGGATGTGGTTAACGCCCACGAAAAAAAGCCCGAAAGGGATTAAAGTCCCCATTACCGAGATATATATCAACCACACCCACTCAAAAGAGGTATACCCGGCCCACAGATATCCGAAAGGCCGGTAAAAGATGTTCATGGAGAGGGCCGCGAACAATAAAGAGTAAAAGAGAACGGTCCAGGGTGAGTACCGGTGCATTCCTCGCTCCGCTGACAGTGTATATGTCGCAAAGCATAAGGCCGAACACAGCCCGCTAACGATTCCCGCACGGTTCATCTTCAGCAGATCGAGGTCGTATCCCCCTGCAATCAGGTAACAGCCCGCAATGGACAGAACAAGAGAAAGGACCTTGGCAACGGTAAGACGCTCCCGCCAGAAACAGATAGAAAAAAATCCCACCATGACCGGGGAAAGGTACTGGAGAAAGATGGCCGCAGCCACCTGGATCTTGCTGATTGCATAAAAGTAGGTGATCTGCACGAGGCACATGGCCAGCCCGCCTAACAGGAAGAAATAGCCAATGTCGATCTTGCGAATCCGGAAAAGATTCCTGAAACGCAAGCTGAAAATGAACGCCAGCAGCAGCGCAGACACGGTGAGCCTGACCTGAACCACATCAAACGGAGTGATGCCGCGGCCGAACAATGCCTTTCCGGCAGTCCCTGACGAGGCCCACAGGACGGCGGCAACGACCACGCATATATAACCTTTGGCGGGACTGTTTTCCATGTTAGTATCTCTCCAGGACAGTCGCTTATACCACTACGGGAATGATATGATCAACCTGCAACGCCATTCCTCTTCCCATAGGTCCCGGCTTATGGCCCCTGGGAGGCCGTCGGGATACTGGAATTCCAGAGGCTGTTGGAAAATGTTCAGATGTAAAATGAAACCGGTCAAAGGCTCATGGTACAGGGCCCAAAGAAAAGCAATCGCCCAAGCTGATGTTATCGATTATCCTTTCCGTACGCCTTTCGCCCTTCGCCTTTCGCTGCGTATACCCACGTCGCAGTGACTTGCCCCGTTGAATCGGCTGCGCCGTCTCGCGAAGGAGAATTGAACAGGGCAAATATGAGCGCAACGCCGCTTGACCCACGCGAAATTCCACTTCGGCGGGGAGATGCGGGTTTTCCGACAGACTCCCAGTAAAAAACGGGCAATGGTTAACCAAAACCAGTGCCCGTTTAAGAGTCTAAATGGCGCGCCCGTTTGGACAACTGCAAGAACCTCTCAGATTCATTCCGATACAAATCTAAATCGTTGAAAAGAAAGCCTTATTTGAAGATCAAAAAGAAAAGCCCTCCAGATCCTCACCCCCTTCATATCGCAAAACAGTTCCAACAGCAATTGGAAACCGGATCGGTTAACAAGGCTGAGCTGGCCCGCCGGCATGGCATGAGCCGGGCCCGTGTCACACAAATCATGAACCTCCTCAAACTAGCACCTGAAATAAGGGAGGAAATTTTAAATTTTTTCGATAAAAAGAAGTGCTTTTTCACGGAAAGAAAACTTCGGAAAATTGTCAGACTTTCACCGGCCAGAAAGCAGATACTGGCCTTTGAGCATCTAAAATTAGGCATCGAGTAGAAATGGAACCATGTACCTTGAAATACAAAGTGCCATCTATATGTTAGCTTTCACGCATTTTGTATGACACCGGGCAAAAAAGACAAATTTGATAAAATGAGAAACGCTTTGTGTATTTTTAATTGACATGGCTAATCGTGATGATAAAATTACCAACATTAATTAATTAGTATAGGTGTTTCTATCATGAGATCTCAAAACACACATGCTCCCGATTCCCGATTCGCTAGGGCTGTAAAAATTTTTAAACAGCATGGCGGTATCCTCCGAACATCGCAAGCGCTTCACGCTGGCATTCATCCAGGAACGCTTTACGCCATGAGAGACTCGGGGCAACTCGAAGTAATCAGTCGCGGTGTGTTTCGTCTTTCAGATATCCCGCCGCTGGGAAATCCGGACCTGGTAACTGTTGCAACCCGGGTCTCACACGGTGTTATCTGCCTGATTTCCGCCCTATCTTTTTACGAACTGACCACCCAGATACCTCACGAAGTTCACGTAGCGCTGCAGCGAGGTGCGGAAGAACCCCGCCTGGATTATCCGCCTATCAGGACCTATCGTTTCACAGGCGAAGCCTTCACGGCAGGTGTGGATATTCACGATCTCGACGGTGTCAGTGTGCGTATTTATAGCCCGGAAAAAACCCTCGCCGACTGTTTCAAGTTTCGGAATAAGGTCGGTCTCGATACCGTAATAGAAGCGATCCGTTTTTACCGTGAACGAAAGAAAATCAAAGTGGAAGATCTCATGCGTTATGCCACTGTCTGCCGCGTGAGTAAAATAATGCGCCCCTACCTTGAGGCAATCCTGTAATGGCAGGAAAAGCCAAAAATATCGCCGCTTCAGTGCATCAGCGTCTTCTCAACAGAGCCAGGGAATCTTCACGCCCATTTAATGAAATTCTCCAGTATTTTGCCATCGAAAGATTCATATATCGGCTTTCTAAAAGTCCACACGCTGACAGGTTTGTATTAAAAGGAGCCTTGATGTTTTCAGCATGGACTGGATCAATGTCCCGCCCCACCATGGATATTGATCTTCTCGGAAAGATCGAGAACAGCATCGATTTAGTTGTCGCTGTTTTCAAAGATACTTGTGAAATGGAAGTCGAAAACGATGGCATTGTTTTCCATAAAGACACAGTAACCGCTGCCAGGATTACCGAAGATGCGGATTACAAAGGTGTTCGGGTCTTGCTCCGTGGCAGTCTCGGCATCATACGGCTCTTCCTTCAAATAGACATCGGCTTTGGCGATGTGATTATCCCTAAACCTGGCAGAGTCAAATATCCTGTGCTCCTTGATTTTCCACCGCCTGAACTGGACGGATATACCATGGAGAGCACCGTCGCGGAAAAATTTCAAGCCATGGTGAAGCTCGACTTGCTGAACAGCCGAATGAAGGATTTCTATGATATCTGGTTTTTGTCCCGCAGATTTGATTTCAAGGGTGAAACGCTTATCGAAGCGATTGAGAAAACGTTTGAGAAACGTAAAACATCGCTCATTAGCGAACCCTCGATATTCAATTCCACGTTCATTAAGGATGACACCAAGCAAGCTCAATGGCAAGGATTTATAAAGAAAACAAAGCTTACAGACGCACCAACCTCCTTCGAGGATGTCGCAGTAGGTATCAAAATTTTTCTACAACCGGTAGTAGGCTCAATGATTAATCGGCAGACATTCCGGTTATTTTGGCCAGCACCAGGACCCTGGCAAATATAGGCCACATCCATTCATTATTTCTAAACGCCATTTTGATATATAAGCTATGGATAAGAGGGAATTACTCGAAAAATATAATGCCCTGTTAGAACAGGTAGACCGATTAACAAAAGAAAACATCCAGTTGAGGGCCCAACTCGGGCTGCCGGAACCTGAGCTTACCCAAAAAACGATCTCAGAAAAAAACATCGAAAAAAAACCTGACGATGAATCGGCTGCCAGAAAATCCTTTTCAGATGTGGATAACCAATCTGATACTTTTTCCAAGATTCGTCTGTTCATGTCTCTTTTCAAAGGCCGTGAGGACGTTTATGCCAAGCGGTGGGAGAATAAAAATAAGGAGACCTCTGGCTACTCACCGGTCTGTCTGAATCAGTGGCAAAAAGGACTATGCTGCAAGCCAAAACTTCCCTGCTCCAAATGCGAAAACAAATTTTATGCTGCTTTGGATGAAAGTGTCATTGAAAATCATTTGCGAGGAAACATTGTGGCGGGTATCTATCCGATGCTGCCGGATGAAACATGTTGCTTTCTGGCAATTGATTTTGACGAAGCAGACTGGCAAAAAGACATTTCTGTTCTAAGAGATGTTTGCGTTGAATTCAATATTCCCGTTGCTGTGGAACGGTCGCGATCCGGAAAAGGTGGTCATGTCTGGTTTTTCTTTGAGAATCCACTACCGGTTGCTTTGGCTCGTAAATTCGGAACTGCCCTGCTTACCTGTTCCATGGGCAGAAGACATGAGATTCAATTCAAATCATATGATAGGTTGTTTCCCAGTCAGGATACCATGCCTAAAGGAGGCTTAGGTAATTTGATCGCCCTTCCTTTGCAAAAAGGAGCAAGGGGAAAAGGAAACAGTGAATTTATCGATGAAAATTTTCAATCCTATTATGACCAATGGGCATTCTTGTCCATTATCCAAAAGATTTCTGAAGACCGTCTTAATGATCTTATATCCGAGCTATCACCCGGCCATGAATTGGGCTTATTAAAAATCGACGAAGAGGAGGAAACAGAAAAACCATGGAAAAGGCACATAGAAAAAATTGGCCTGGGGAAAAATGATTTTCCGAAACAACTCGACATTGTAAAGGCAAATATTCTGTTTATTCCAAAAGCGGGAATTTCCCAACGAGCATTGAATCGGCTAAAAAGGCTGGCATCTTTTAAAAATCCAATGTTTTACAGACAGCAAGCCATGCGTTTGCCAACCTATGGCCATCCAAGAGTTATTTCCTGTGCGGATGAAACTCAAGACTATCTGTGTTTGCCCAGAGGATGTGAACTTGATTTGTCCCACGAGCTGGAAGGACTCAAAGTAGATATTCGGATTATCGATAAAACCTATAGAGGGAAAAACATTGATGTGGAATTCAATGGCCAACTAAGAGATGAGCAATCCATGGCCCTCGAATATCTATTGCATCACGATACTGGAATACTTTCAGGCACAACCGCATTCGGCAAAACAATCTTGGCGATTAAACTAATTGCCGAGAAAAAAATCAATACACTCATTCTGGTTGACAAAGTCAACCTGCTGAAGCAATGGAAAGATAAACTTTCAGAATTTTTGATTGTGAATGAACCATTACCGGAGCCACCGGCGTCCGCAAAGAAAAAAAAGGGAAGAAAGAAGAAAATGGATGTCATCGGTCAATTGGGTGCAGGCAAAAACATTTTAAGCGGTATTGTGGATATCGCGATAATGCAATCGCTAAGTCGCCAAGGAGAAGTTAAGGAGTGTGTGAAAAATTACGGCATGATAATTGCCGACGAATGTCATCATGCATCAGCATTCACTTATGAACAAATTCTGAAGACCGCCCATGCAAAATATATCTATGGCCTGACCGCAACACCAACGAGAAAAGACGGGCATCACCCAATTCTGTTCATGCATTGCGGTCCCATTCGATATCGGGATAACCCAAAAAAGCAAGCGGAGAATAGACCTTTTGATCATTATATTGTTCCGCGGTTTACATCTTTGAGGGTTCCTCTGGATATAGACGGAAAAGATGTATCCATCCAGGAATTATACTCCGCAATCATGGATAACGATTTCAGGAATCAGCAGGTTATCGAAGATATCTTGAAAAATTATCATCAAGGCAGAAATTGTCTTGTGTTGACCCTCAGAACAGCCCATGTCGAGAATCTCGCAAAAAAATTAAACGAACATATTCCGGATGTGATAACCCTGACCGGCGGCATGGGAAGGAAGTCAACGCAGAAAGCCTTTGAACGTATCGAAGATATTCCCGCCGACAAACCTATTGTTCTGGTGGCAACCGGTCATTTTATCGGTGAAGGTTTTGACGAGCCCCGGCTTGACACGCTGTTTTTAGCCATGCCGATATCATGGAAGGGTACACTGCAGCAATATGCAGGCAGACTCCATCGGCTGTTCAAAACAAAAAAAGAGGTGCGGATTTATGATTATGTGGATATCCAGATAAAGATGCTGGAAAAAATGTACCAAAAGCGACTCAACGGATACGCTTCGATGGGATATAAAGCCAAGGTTGAGGAGACCATGGATACGCCCTTGGATATCATTTTCAATAAAGATAATTTTTTGCCTGTTTTTAATCAGGATATCGCTGCCGCTAAGAAAGAGATTTTAATCGTGAGCCCGTTTGTCAGAAAAAGACGCTCGCAACAAATGCTTCAACACCTGAAAATCTCAATCGTTAAGAATCTCAGTGTCATCGTCGTGACCCGTCCGAAAGGGGATTTTCCACCGAAAGATCACGCCGCTATGCAAAGGACATTGGACCTGTTGACAGATAACGGAGTCAGTGTCGTTTTTAAATCCAATATCCACCAAAAATTTGCAATCATGGATCAAAAGATTGTGTGGTACGGCAGCATCAATCTTTTGAGCTATGGGATTGCCCAGGAAAGCATCATGCGCATTGAAAGTTACAATATTGCAAATGAATTGATGAAAAGCATAGAAAGGGCATAGCCTGAAATTATGTTCGCAGGTGTATGAACTGGTATTTTTTAAAAGCTGACCGTTGGGATTGGACAACTACTTGATATAAAGAGAAACCCGGCCAAATTGGACCGCGTATTTTTTGTTTGGCTCCCCGAATCGGAAAAGGCTGGGCAATGGGAAGAACGAATGCCTATCCCTATAAAAATATGAGTTAAATGCAAAGCGAAAATCACCGGTTTATCCGGTGCATTTTCTGGTTAGAGTTTAGTATCGTGTCCCCAGAATTTGTCCAGTTTGGTTATTTTTAATATCTAAAAGACACCTCTTTTTTATTTATATAACCAACAAATAATCTTATAGCTTTATACATATGCCAAAGCCCAAATAAAAAACAAAATATGGCTCCTCCATTAAATTCATTGTCCTTTTCAACAATCATAGCCGACAGTATCCACATTGGGATAGATATGTATCCATGTAGGCAAAAATGACTTATATGTGGAGCGTACCATGACGGGCTGATTATTGAAGTAGAATGTTGACCACTCCAATAAAATAATAAAAAAAGGCCTATTGTCCAGGATATCCCAATTACAATTTCCATATCTTTTAACCCCTCCAACGCGGAGCTGAAGGGCCAAGCTTTTGAACCCTAAAAATTCCGAATCTACTTTATTAATAATGGCCATGGGCCGACCTGATCTATCAATACCCAGGTTCAACCCACAACAAAATATGAAAGTCATTTAACAACTTATTGGGACTTTCATATAATCTTTTCAAGATTTAGTTTCTCGGTAATATCCACCAGGTTCTATGCTTCCCCTATTCCAAGCATCAAGAGCGTCTTCTTTATTATCGTGGGTTGGCCCAGCTGCGCCACAATTTTGACAAACCATTTGATGTCCATTGAATTCAACGGAGTTAAGGCCACAAAAAGGGCATTCATTTTCAGCTATCATAGTATGGTCCTCCTTTTATTTTTGTCCATTTTAGCAATGGTTCGACGGCACATAGCTGTGTAATATTCTTGTCGTTTCTGTCATCCCTTATTTTTCATTCATGCAATTGCCCCTGTGTCTCTTTCTACAATTTTTCCCTCGCCGCATAATGGACAAATCTCTCCAACAAGTTCCTTTATTGTTTTGATATTTTCAGAGTTACACATAGGACATTTTTTTTTGATCTTTCTTCAGATCTAAATCATTTCCGGTTTTACAATCCAAACAAACACAAAACGAATGAAATCCTGTCCTTTCGGCAACGAACCTCTCAATAGATTCCCTTAAATCCCTTTTTTTCTTTTTTGACCACCACCGCTTCGGTTTGGGAAATTTTTCTGTATTATCAAGATCTAAAACTTTTCTGATTGTTTGATACTCTTGTGGATGGGGGCATACAATCCTATTTCCTTCATCATCTTCAACATAGTCATGCCCGCCCCACCCATAATGAAAGCCACCTTTACAAGTATCACATTCAAATATACTTAGCTTTGGCATTTATTTTCCCTTAATAAAAAAATTTTATTTTCTTTTGATAGTGACCCTACACTTATATTTTTAATTCCCGGGGACAGTATATCTATTTAATCATAATTTGACCTGCGGGAAACAAGTATGCTGTCCCCGGAATATCTTTTGTCCAGGGGTTTTCCCGGCAGTTTTTATTCATACGCGAAAATCACCGGTTTATCCGGTGCCTTTTCTGGTTAGGGTTTAGTATCGTGTCCCAAGAATTCTCTGTCATAGTATTCAATCCTGGCTTTGAACGAATCCTTTTTTAAATGATGCCATTAAAGCCGATATTTTGTGTTCATCTTTTCGAGGTAGTTCAAGTTCCAAATGCATTGCATTGGTTTTTGGATCTTTTAATGGAGCTCCCATAAGTGTTCCGGTAGCAATAAAGCTCAACTCGTCATATACAGACTCCATGTATGAACGTGCTTCAGTCCACCATGGATCATTATCTGATCGATACTTTTTTGAGACATGAAGATAATCGCCTAATCTTTCTGCCATTTTTTTTAGTTTGTTGGATATTGGGATATATTTAAGTTCAGAAATCGGGAAATCTTCATTATCAAAAGACATGACGCAAACTTTCCCTTTAGTCTTAAATGTACTCTCAATTTGAGATGCCATTTTAGCGATTTTCCACCCTCTTCGTTTTAGCTTTGTAATATTTTCACGAGCTTCAAGATATCTATACATTCGAGATTCAATTCCACAGCGCAATTCAAGTGCAGCATAAAAGATTCCAGCAACAGTTCCACTGTCTAATTGTTGCCTTGCCCTTTCTAAATAATCTTCTGTCGAGATATTGTATTTCATAGCTATTTCTAAAATATAACATATGAGTAGCGGGAATTGATTCGAATTTATTCAATATTCGTGAATTAATTCTCGTTTATTGGCAAAATTAAGGATCAATATAATTCCCCCGTTTCAGTAACACGGGGGATTGTAATTACATAGGTTGTTTCGAGGTTAACAATTAGGCTGTAAAGATATGTTTGAATGGTTGAAAATTTACATGGTTTTGTTGAAGTAGGCAACTATATTTTAAATTATTTTGCAAGGAAAAAAGAAAAAGGTTGACAATTGCATTTTATAAGCGAAAAAGGCACCGACAAATAATTTGACGGTGCCTTTTGAGTCGAAATGGCTCCCCAGCACGGACTCGAACCGCGGACCCAGTGGTTAACAGCCACTTGCTCTGCCGACTGAGCTACTGGGGAACATTCACTTACCTGTATGATAAGGTAAACAAAGGCGAATGTCTAACAAAATTGTGTTTGCGGGTCAACAAAATTATTTAAATATACGCACCCTCTCAATCGGCTTGACAGCGCACAATATTCCCTTTATCTAAATAGCTTACGGTTTTTTCAGTTTTTCGGTGGGTTTTAGAGACTCAGCCAACCCCACAATTTTTTTCACAGACTATCCTGAGAAACCAAAACAGTTAAGGATATTCACCATGAAACAGATCATTTTAGGCACGGCCGGGCATATTGATCACGGCAAGACCTCTCTCATAAAGGCCCTCACGGGAATTGATACGGACCGGCTCAAGGAGGAGAAGGAAAGGGGAATTACCATAGAACTCGGTTTCGCGCACCTTGACCTTCCGGGAGGGAAGCGATTGGGAATTGTGGATGTGCCGGGCCATGAAAAATTTGTAAAAAACATGGTGGCCGGGGCCACGGGCATTGATCTGGTTGCCCTCGTGATCGCCGCAGACGAGGGGGTCATGCCCCAGACCAGGGAACACCTGGAGATTTGCAAGATCTTGAAGGTTCGACACGGTCTGGTTGTCCTGACCAAGATTGATATGGTGGATGACGACTGGCTCGATCTGGTCAAGGAAGATGTGACGGAATATCTCTCGGAAACTTTTTTAGCTGATGCACCGCTCGTGGAAGTCTCATCCGTATCGGGCCAGGGCATCAAGGAAATGGTGCACGTGCTGGATGAACTGGTCCTTGAAATCCCGGAAAGGGACCTGGGGCATGTCTTTCGTCTCCCCATTGACCGGGTGTTTACCATGAAAGGTTTTGGCACGGTAATTACCGGAACCAGCATATCCGGGAAGATTCAAACCGGTGACGAAGTGACAATTTATCCGAAAGAAATCGTTTCCAAAATCAGGGGTATACAGGTCCACAATAAAGAGGTCAACGAGGTACGGGCCGGACTGAGGACCGCCGTGAACCTGCAGGGAATGGAAAGGGCCGTGATGAGCAGGGGAAATGTTCTGGCCACCAAGGATTCTCTCCGCCCGTCATACATGGTTGATGTTCGTCTTGATCTCCTGAAAAGCGCCCCGCGAAAGCTCAAAAACAGGGCCAAGGCGCGTTTCCATGCGGGCACATCTGAAATAATTTCCACAGTAGTCCTTTTGGACAGAGATGTTCTTGAGCCGGGGGACGAATGTTTTGCGCAGATCCGGTTAGACGAGCCCACGACCGTGCTGAAAGGCGACCGCTACGTGCTCAGGAGTTACTCGCCAATACAAACCATAGGAGGCGGCGAGATTCTGAACGCCCTGCCAAAGAAGATGAAGCGTTTTGCCAAGAACGCTTCATCTGAAATGGAATTACTCCATGAAGGGGAACTGAACAAAACCATTGAACTTTTCGTTTCCTTCGGTCGTTTCCATGGGGTCGAAGATGTCGAACTTTCTTTTTTGACAAACACGAGCAAAAAGAAGTTGGATGATGCCCTCAAAGTTCTCAAGGCCCAAAAGAGGGTAACACAATATGACAAAGAGCGCGGGGCACTGATTCATGCGGACTTCCTGAAAAAGGCCAGGGATGAAATTGTTGGGACCATTGAAAAATATCACAAGGATTTTCCCCTGAAAGCAGGGCTGCTTAAGGAAGAACTCCGGTCCAGGACAACCGGGGCAGGCAACCTGAAACTGTTCAATTTCCTTATAAACCAGCTCACCAATGAAGGCGTTATTGTTCAGGATAAGGAGGTGGTTCACCTCAAGGATCACCGTGTAACCTTGGCGCAAGATCAGGAAAAGACGAGACAGCAGATCGAAAAGATCTATCTGAAGCGCGGACTCCAGCCTCCTTATTTCAAGGAGTTGAAGGAAAAATTTCCAGGGAACACCGGGGCCGATGTCCTTGAAGTCATGGTAAAGGAAGGTCTCCTGTTAAAAATCAAGGAGGACCTCTTCTTTCATAGCAAGGCAGTCGGGGACCTGAAAAAAAGGCTTATCGATTTTTTGAAGAAGAACGGAGAGATAACCACACCACAGTTTAAAGATTTGACCGGTGTGTCCCGGAAGTACACCATTCCACTTATTGAGTATTTTGACCTGAACCAGCTCACCGTGAGGGTCGGGGACAGCAGGGTCCTCAGGGATAGATAAGAATGGTAAAGGACTTGATGTCTGCCCTGGGTCTTGGGCCGAGGGAACATGTGGCCCTTGTGGGCGGGGGAGGCAAGACGACCCTCATGTTTGCCCTGGCAGACGAATTCCGATTAAAAGGACGAGGGTTTGTTATCTCGACTACCACCAAGGTCTGGAATTGGGAAGCCCTGAAATGGCCTAACGTGTTACTTGACCCTTCTGATTATGATTCTTGGGAAGAGTTGAAAGAGGCTCTCAAAAAAAACGGCCATGCGTTTGTGGGAAGCCATGTTCTTGAATCCGGCAAGACGGAAGGGATCGATCCCGGTCTTGCGGATTCCATATACAGGGAGTCCGGCATCGATTATCTTCTTTTAGAGGCTGACGGCGCGGCAGGCCGGCCCGTGAAGGCTCCTGCGCAACATGAACCGGTGATCCCCGCTTCCGTCACAGTGGTTATTGCCATAATGGGCCTGGAGGCCGTTGGGAAACCTTTAGAAGAGGAAGTTGTCTTCAGGCCGGAACAATTTATAAAGATAACCGGCCTTAATCGCGGAGAGATGATAACCCCAAATGCCCTTGCCAGAATTTTTCAATCTCCCGAGGGGCTTTTTAAAGGGGCGCCTGCTTCAGCAAGGCGAATTGCGTTTTTAAACAAGCTGGATCTTGTTGCGGACGATCAGGAAGGAAGGGCGTTAGCGGATTTATTGGTCAAGGGTCCCCGCCCCTCGGTTGATTCGGTTGTTGTGGGGTCAATCTTGAAGAGTAACTACTATGCTTTAGGTTAAGAGGTTCAAAGTTCACGGTTCACGGTTAAAGAACCCGAACTGTCTGATATTAAGAGAATGATACCTCAGTAGAGATGACACGTATAATTCACCCATATGAGGTTCACGGTTCAGGGGTTCACGGCTCAGGGGTTACAACCTTTGAACCATTGAACCTTGAACCGTTGAACCTAGATAGTGATGGATTTAAATGAATTATAGCCTCACGCGGCGCAAGCGCCTGCGCTGCGCGTTGAATCTTGAACCGCTCACTTCAAGTCATAGGAAAAAATTATGAAGGATATTTTCCCCAAGATTAAGGAATTATTTGATCAGGGCCGTTTCTCGGTCCTTGCCACGATCATTCGCCAGGCGGGTCCTACACCCAGAGGCATAGGGACCAAATGCCTTATCCTGGATGACGGCTCATTTGTGGGAACCATCGGTGGCGGCATTCTTGAGGCCCGGGTCATTGAAGAGGCCGGGAAAGTTTTCGATTCAGGTGTCTCCCATCGCCTTTTCTTTACCCTCAAGGGCACGGATGTGGCCGACACGGACATGCTGTGCGGCGGAGATGTGGAGATCTTTTTGGAACCGGTGTCGCCCAAAAGCCTGAGCCACCTTGCTGTATTTGAGGAGGTTACAAAAGCCCGGAACCGGGGAGGGGCAGGTCTCTTGGCCACGGTGATCGAGCGGGACATGTGGCTTTTCGGAGATGTTCCCAAGGCATTTTTGGACAGTAACGGTCAAAGGACAGGCTCCCTGTCAGGGATTCGTGAAATAGAAGATGCCCTTTTGGCTGAGATGGATCAGATACTGGACTTAAAACAGCCGTCAATTGTTGATGCTCGGGACAAGGAGGGCAAAAAAGTCGAAATCTTTGTGGAGCCCGTTGTATCAAGCCCTGTCCTTTATGTATTCGGAGCAGGCCATGTATCCAGGCAGATAGTTCCCTTTGCTGCCGGAGTGGATTTCAAGGTGGTGGTCATCGATGATCGCGAAGAGTTTGCAGATGTCAAGTGTTTCCCGGATGCAACCGATATACATCAATGCCCTTTTGAAGGAGTGATGGACAGGTTGCCGGTTGATGAAGCATCTTTCCTGGTTATCGTGACAAGGGGCCATATGCACGACAAGACTGTTCTTGCACAGGGTCTGAAAACAAAGGCCAAGTATATAGGGATGATCGGAAGCAGTCGAAAAAGGAAGCTTATCTATGAAAAACTCATGGAGGAAGGGTTCACTAAACAAGACCTTTTACGGGTCCATTCTCCCATCGGTCTTGACATTGGAGCGGAAACACCGGTCGAGATTGCAGTGAGTATCGTGGCAGAATTAATAAAGGTGAGGGCGGGGAAAGATTAAGAATTGAAAATTGAAGATTGATGATTGGAAAAAAGCCCGAATGGATGCGGACGGTTTCGGGTTACGGGTTGCGAGTTGCGGGTTAACAATACTATGATTTTCGGTAAGTGTTCACAGGTTCAACGGTTCAAGGTTCAATGGCTCAAAGGTTGTAACCCCTGAACCGTGAACCTTGAACCGCTTAACCTAAGGTTACATGGAGGAACAATGATGGAAGAGAACTACCACACATGGCTCTGGGAAAAACTGGGAGAAAAGTGCGTTAAAAACCTTAAAAAGCATGCTTTTGACGCCCATTTTGTCTCTAATGAGGAAGAAGCCCGCTCACTGATCATTGATATGGTTTCAGGTTATGAGACTTTCGGGTTCGGAGGATCGGATACTACAAGATCCTTAGGGGTCCTGGAAGAACTCGAGACACAGGGAAAAACCATATATGACCACTGGGTAAAAGGTCACAACCTTGAAGAAGACATGGATCTCCGCCTCCGGATGGGGAGGTGCGATTGTTTCTTTACGAGTGCAAATGCCGTATCAGCCCAAGGAGAGGTGGTCAATGTGGACGGGGTGGGAAATCGCACGAGCGCCATGGCCTTCGGCACAAAAAAAGTCGTGATCGTTGCCGGCATGAACAAGGTGACGCATGACCTTGAATCGGCCCTGAGAAGGATCCGGGAGGTCGCGGCGCCCATGAGGGCCAAGAGCCTTAACATGGAAACGCCCTGCGCGGAAACAGGCATATGCAACGACTGTAATGTCCCGCAGCGGATCTGCCGCATCACCACAATCCTTCACCGCAAACCCATGCTGACCGATGTCTCCGTGATCCTGGTCAACAAGGCCATGGGGTTCTGATGGGAAAACATACCCACCGATTTGTAGAGGAGTATGATGGCCTTATGGGTTTCGGCTTCAGCAGGGAGGTGGATGAGAAGACGCTGACCTACTACCTCCAGAAGTTTTCCGATGATCAGTTCATGGCACTGATGAGGGGCAGGATGTCAGAGGAAGACATGGAAGCCCTTTTCGATTTTCTCACTCGTATGATGAAGCAATACCTGACGGAAGAGGAATATCACCGTTATTTTTTAAAGGATGAAGAACCGTAGGACCGCAGATCGCAACCCAGAGGGAGCGGATTTGCCCGCCATCACCGCGGCTGAAGCCGCTCCTATCCAAAGACCCGCGCGAAAACTTCCTGATAGGTCTTGAGCGCCTTTTCCCCGAAGCAGACAAAGACGACCTTCTCGATACCCTCACCGGATTCCAGGAATTTCCTGGCCTCGGTCATGGCGATCTCCGTGGCCCTTTCCAGTGGAAAACGATAGACCCCGGTGCTTATGCCGGGAAACGCGATGGTTTTTGCCCCTGTCTCTACGGATGCCTTTAGACTGTTTTTATAACAACCGGCCAAGAGGTTTTCCTCGTTTCTATTCCCGCCGCCCCACACAGGCCCTACAGTATGGATCACCCACTTGGCCGGAAGGTTGTAGCCCTTGCTCACCCGGGCCTCGCCCGTGGGACAACCCCCGATTTTCCGGGTCTCCTCCAGAAGTTCCGGACCGGCCGCCCTGTGGATGGCGCCGTCCACCCCGCCGCCCCCCAAAAGGGACGTGTTTGCCGCATTGACAATCGCGTCCACCTCCTGTTTGGTGATATCCCCTTCTACGATCTCCACTTTTTCTTTCATAAGATCACCCCTCTTGTCTTTTAGTCCTTTTTTAATACAGCATAGAAATCCTTGCCTTTAGGGCAAGGTCAGAGTCGTTTGGCTCTGCCTTTATGCTTTGCGCCTAAAAATACAAAATCCAAGCACCAAATTACAAATAAATTT
>DAOUXC010000247.1 GCA_030666795.1 Desulfobacteraceae bacterium | reverse complement strand
CGAAAATATATTCATATTGCGGGGACCAATGGCAAGGGCTCGGTAGCGACCTTTATCGCGTCTATTCTGAAACAGGCAGGCATTAAAGTCGGACTTTACTCTTCTCCACATCTGGTTCGGTTTACCGAGCGTTTCAGGATTAATGATGAAGAAATTTCCAGGGAAAAGGCTGCAGGTTTAATTGACGAATTAAAGGGTGCAGTGGTATCCGATTCGCCTCCCACATTCTTTGAGGCGACCACGGCCATGGCCTTTCTTTATTTTGCGCGGGAAAATACCGATATTGCCATCATGGAAGTAGGCATGGGTGGGCGTCTGGATGCAACCAACCTTATCACGCCACTCGTTTCGGTTATCACGAACATATCCATGGAGCATCAATTTTTCCTCGGCTCACGACTTTTGGATATCGCCGGAGAAAAAGGGGGCATCATAAAGGAAGGTGTTGATCTTGTAACCGGGGCAACCCAGCCTTCCGTGATCAGCCTTTTCAAATCCATATGCAGGGGAAAAAGGGCCCCCATGTGGCGGGTGGGAAAGGACATAAGTTACCGCACCACCAAATACGGGTTCCATTACAAAGGTATCAAGCGCCGGTTCAACCGGCTTCACCTCGGTCTCAAGGGGAGTTTTCAGTTTCGCAATGCGGCCCTGGCCCTTTCCGCGATAGAACTGCTTGAAAAGCAGGGCTTCAGGATTTCACCCGGGGATATTCAGGAGGGATTGAAAAACAGCGCCTGGCCGGGAAGGATGCAGATCGTGGCC
Organism: Desulfobacteraceae bacterium; assembly: GCA_030666795.1. Lineage (GTDB taxonomy): Bacteria > Desulfobacterota > DSM-4660 > Desulfatiglandales > Desulfatiglandaceae > JAIOSR01. The sequence goes on along the minus strand of DAOUXC010000247.1, from coordinate 5,113 downwards.
GAAAATCCCACGGTTCTGCTTGACGGGGCCCACAACCCTGCTGCAATAAGGGCCTTGGCAGGATCCATAAGGACAGGATTTGGATACAGACGCCTGATCCTTGTAATCGGTATAATGGCAGACAAAGAAATCGGTCAACTGCTCCGTGGCATTGTGCCGATTGCCGACTACGTGATTTACACGCGGCCCGTTTATTCCCGCGCAGCCCAACCTGAAATCCTGATGGCCGAGGCGGCCCCCTTGGAAAGACCGGGGCAGGTTGAGCCTTTGCTGGCAAGAGCGATTGAGAAGGCCATTGATATGGCTGATCCCGAGGATTTGATCGTGATATGCGGGTCGCTTTTCACCGTGGGAGAGGCCTTGACCTATTTTGATCCTGTGACTTACGGTCCGGATGATTTTTAACAGGGACTTTAGACGGACGATCACCAAAAATCCCCGCGGGACCGCAGGCGGGTTTCGAAATAACAATAGAGGCGAACTATTAAAAAGAGATATCATTCAATCTTCAATAGTCAATCATCAATAATCAATCCAAAAGGGAGACTTTCCATTCATACACCATTCACCATAAGACCGGCATGTTATTTTCTGGCCGTTTTGTTATTGAACCTTTTCTTCGCTCAACCCGTGCACGCTGCTGACTCGTTTAGGAAAGCGCGTTTGCTTATGACCGATGAGGGCCCCTGGGAAATATCGGCAAAGACGTTGACATACAGGCACAAGGAAAAACTCTATGTCGCGGAAGGGGACGTGGTCATTACAAAGAACGGACAGTTCCTTCAGGCACAAAAAGTCATCTACGATGTGGATACGGGAGATGCCGAGGCATTGGGAGATATTCGCCTGAAGTCCGGGGATGATATACTTACTGGCGAAAGGGGAAGTTTTAATCTCAGGACCAAAGCCGGCAGGATGGACAATGGTCATCTTTTTTTAAGCGGGAACAACTATTATATCAGCGGCGAGATAATGGAAAAGTTAAATGGGGACACGTACCGCTTGAAGGGCTGCAAATTGACGACCTGTGCCGGTGAAAGCCCGGCCTGGAGCATTACGGCATCAGAGGTGGAAGTGACCATTGAGGGATACGGAAAGATAAAGCATGCCGCATTCCGGGTCAGGGATGTACCCATTTTATACTTCCCTTACATGATGTTCTCTGCCAAGACCAAACGTCAGACCGGCCTGCTTTTGCCCAGCCTGGGTTATTCCGGTCGCAACGGGGTCGACACTAAAGTGCCTTTTTTCTGGGCCATCTCTGATCAGACTGATGCCACCTTTTACCAACGCTATATGAGCAAACGAGGTTATATGCAGGGTCTGGAGTTCCGCTATCTTGCGGATAAGGATTCAAAAGGAGATTTTCTATTCGATATTCTTTCTGACAGGAAAGACAAGAAAGACATGAATAATATCGAAGAAGTTGAAATAAGCCCCTATGAAAGGACCAATAGCACTCGCTATTGGTTCAGGAGCAGGGTGGACCAGGATCTGTCCCCTGAATTAACGGCACGACTCGATGCGGACCTTGTGAGTGACCAGGATTACCTTAGGGAATTCGAAGGTCAGCTTTTCGGTTTTGAGGTGAGACCGAATTTGGCCGAGGAATTCGGACGACCTTTCGAAGAAAGGAGTTCGCCCACTCGGAGATCGGCGTTCAGGCTCAGCCGTGACACTGAAAACTACAGCCTCCAGGCTGGTTCAAGCTATAATCAACGGCCCGAAAATCCACCTGTTGACCAAACCTCCCAGCCCCTGGGAAGCCTTAATTTTATTCTGCTTCCTGAAAAATTAATGAATCTACCCATATACTTCAATCTTGAATCAGACTACGATTACGTATGGCGGGATGAGGGTGAAAAAGGCCACCGAATTTCAATGTCTCCCGAATTAAGATTTCCTCTGTGGTTGTTTGACCGATACCTGGAATTTGAGCCGAGAATCCGTTACTTATTTAATTCTCAATGGATAGATGACTCTGAGGAAGAAGAAAATCATTTAAGTAAAGGGGCCTATGAGGTGGGGGCCAGATTGGCGGCTAGTGCGGAAAGAATCTATAATTTGGGCTGGATGAATACTACAAAATTGAAGCACAAGATTTCCCCTGTCCTTAGCTACGCGTACGAGGTTCGTCAGGACGATGAAGGTCAAAGCCCCTGGTTTGAGCCGATCGACAATAATTTCGGCATAGACAAGATCGGGAACCTGATCTCCTTATCCCTTGAAAATTTTTTTGATGCCCGAATTGAAAACAAAAAAGGTCAAGTTACCTATCGTCAATGGGCAACATTTAGCCTTAGTCAGGCCTACAATATTGACGAGGCAAGACGCGATGAGAACCCCGAGATAGAAAAAAAGCCTTTCTCACCCCTGACCGCCTATCTATTAGTCTACCCTACCTCTGATCTTGACTTGCGCTGGACGACGGCATGGGATCATTACGAGAAGGAGATATCCCATACAATATTATCACTTGATCTAACAGTGGACAGATCAGGAGGGAGACAAGACACGTATAAGGTGGACTATGTAGATTATAAATACGGCCAGAAAAGCATAAATTTATGGGTCGATGTGAATCTGGCTTACGGTTTCTCTGTGGGGAGTTCCCTGGAAAAGGACCTGGTCCTCACTGAAAACATCTCCAACAGCTACTGGCTGCAGTACATGAGCCAGTGTTGGGGTGTGAAGCTGGTAGGTGAAATGGAGGATGACGAAACAAGTATAATGCTGCAATTCCATCTGTTGGGCTTAGGGGATTTCAGGGCATTTTAGTCTCTGTTTCCCATCCGGTCCAATAAAAAAACCGCAAGAAGCCCTATAACCATCAGGCAGAGAGCACTTACAACTTCCCCGCCAAACCCTTCAGGCAAGACATTTGACTGGACAATAGGAATGACCTTTTCACCCGCTATCCGGCTCTCTATTGTTTCCTTCCATGGCCATACCTTTCTCAATGACCCTAACATGAGTCCGGTCAGAAGGGCCACCATCAGGTCATGGTAATTATTCAAAAGCCACCCCAGAAGCCGCGAAAACGCCACAATTCCAACACACGCACCTGAGGCAACCAAAAAAAGGACAAGAAAATCCCGGTTATTGACCGCTTCGAGGACATACATGTATTTTCCGAGAAGTACCAGTATAAAGGACCCTGATATGCCCGGAAGGACCATTGCGCAAATGGCAATGGCACCACTCAGGAAAAGAAACCAGGGATCATTTGGGGTGGAGACCGGTACAAAACCTACCAGCAAATAGGCACCTATGGTGCCTCCGGATAAGGAGAGCCACACCGGGACACGCCAGGCTTGAATACGCCTGCTGACACTCACCACAGAGGCAAGGATCAACCCCAGAAAAAATGACCAGATGAGGACCGGTTGGTTGTGGAGAAGCCAGCTAAGGACTTTAGCGAGGCTGAAAACCGCGGTCAGGATGCCTATGCCGACCGACAGGAGAAACTGCCATGAGACATGATCCAGCGAGGCCCGAAGCTTCAAGGCCATGAGGAGTTGAAGACCTTTCACATCAAAGGACTTTATGGCGTTTATCAATTCTTCATAAATACCGAGGATAAAGGCCATGGTCCCGCCTGAAACACCGGGGACCACATCAGAGGCGCCCATGCAAAAGCCCTTTGCGGATAAAATTAGATAGTCCAATAGAGACCTGTTTTTCTTGTTCGATTTCATGTAATAGTTCAGCTCTCTAACCCGCCTTCAAGACGTACGAACCTTTGGCAATAAAAGGGAAATGAACGTTTATGCTTTTATAAGGAGGCAAAAACAACCACAAGTCCTATGACCCAGCAGTAGGGCGCGAAATAGTAAAGATGCCCTTTTCTTACAATGCCCATGAGGAGTTTCAGGGCCAGAAGTCCCACAATTGCCGAGGAGAAAAAACCGAAACCAAGGGGCACAAGACCCACTCTTTCCAGGGCATCGAGGTCTATCTGGATCGCAAGTGCACCGATAATTGCGGGTATGGCCAAAAGAAAAGAAAAACGCCCTGCCAGGTCCCTTTCCAGACCGAATAGCAGGGCGCAAACAATGGTGGTCCCGGATCGGGATATACCAGGTATAATGGCGAGACCCTGGGCCGTGCCAACGGCTAAGGCCGCTAAAAGCCCCACACGTGTCCGGGTCCCGTAACCTTCGGGGATCATTCGAGTCAAAGCCACAATTATACCGGTGACAATAAGCGTGGCACCCACAGTGGTTACGGAACCGAAGAGACTTTCAAGGGGCGCCTTAAAGACCAGTCCGATAACGGCAGTGGGGACCGAACCCACTACAATCCACAAGGCAAGAGAAGCATGGGGATTCTTGAGGTCCCCCTTCCATATCTCCGTCACAATTTTCTTAAGATCATTACGAAAATAGACGCATACGGCCAGCAGGGTCCCAAAGTGTAGAGAACAATCCAATAAAAGCTCTGGTTCCTTGAAGCCGAGTAGATTCTGAAAAAGCACCAGATGGCCCGAACTGCTTACAGGCAAAAACTCGGTCAGGCCCTGGATTATTCCCAATATGGTAGTTTCAAAGATATTCATTTATTCCTTCTTTCACGCCCCTGTCATTTATCAGACGATGCATGTGAAAGGCAAGCCCAATCTACCCTCCCCAAATCCACCATCAAATTCCAGAATCAACAATGTGGGCAAAGAATTTTGGGGTGTCCCTGGCCACCGGCAAGATATTAGATATCTGCAAGTTGAGCTTGCGAAATCCCGCACTGCGGGGGCGCCGAGGAGCGACGAGTGAGGCTTATTGGCCATACGCCGCAGGGAGGAGCGAGCGAAGGCAACGCCGCTCCCTGGATCCCGCTCCGGCGGGGAGATGATATTTTGATGGTGGATCAGGGCCTCGCCCCATCCTTGACACTGACGTCCCTTTCATTTATATTTCTGAACTACTGAGTTTGTCAGGCTCACGGTTCAAAGTTCTAGGTGTTGGCTGATTGCTGAAAACTCCATCCGGGAATTGGTTGTTTCCGGATGGACACGAATTAACAACATCCTTCCGGAGGCATACCATGAAAACAAAGGTAGGTATTTTATCGGCAGGCGGTGGCTGCAGCGGCATTAACAGCGCCATTCACTGGCTGG
>DAOUXC010000365.1 GCA_030666795.1 Desulfobacteraceae bacterium | reverse complement strand
TGGGATATTCGGGAAGGGGAGATTATAGAATATCCGGGCAACCTGGACGAATACTATGACCACCTCGAAAGGATGAAGGTCAGGCAGGATACAATTGAAAAAAACAGTAAAAGCCTTCCGCAAAAGGGGGTTACAAAAAACCACGGCCATGCCACGAAGGAATCCGGAAAAAGTGGAAACCGGAAGGCACAAAAAAGGGAGCAGGCGGAGAAGCGCCGTCTTATACACGACACACTGAAACCGATCCTCACCCAACTGGAAGACCTGGAACAGAGGATCGCCGGGCTTGAGTCCACGCAAAAAGAGATTGAAAAAATGCTTGCGGACCCGGAGATTTTCAGGGATAAGGACAGGAGCGTGCCACTGCTCAATGAATACAGTCATGTCAGGGAAGAGCTGGATCAGTTGCTCTCGGATTGGGAGAAACGCCAGGGAGAATTGGAGTCGACTAAAAAAGAATTAGGAGTCTAAGGGATAAAAACATGGAAATAAAAGAGGAACACAAGGCACTTTTAAAAATACTCGGGCTTAAGGAAGAAGACTTTGGACTATTTGACGATAAATTTGTCCGTTATGAATACGACGAGCACAAGGGCGTACGGCTCTATGATCCCTACTACGAGACCTCCTATAAGGAATATATTGATTCTGACGGATGGAGCGCGTGGAGTGTGGAAAAGGATACATTTATGAGCGATATCCTGAAGGCCTCCGATAAGAAAGCCCGTCAGTCCAAAACCGGCCCACCGAAAGCGGTTCAGGATGAAATCACGAAGGCCCTAAAGAAAAAATTCGGCAAGAAAACCGAGTCTGATTCAAAATAGCGTAATAGCTCAATAAGTGGCGTTAGTCCATAATGGAGGTCATGCGGATCTCTTTTCAAAAAAGGGCATTTTTATCTCTACAACGGATCTGCCACGCCCCAAATACATTAACCCGTCGTCTTCCGACAGGCGGGACAGCCAAACATAGAAGGAGCTATCATCTAAGGGGCTGTCCCGGGCCAAATTGTAAAGAGGACCAGCTGTTCTTCGAGCCACAGCAAAGTTATACGGCTCTTAAAAAGAGATCCGCATGCCTGGACTGCTTGCGTGTCGAAGCGAAGCGTAGATCCCGCTATCGGGGCCGTCCTTGTGGCGGGACGCCGGTCTTTATTCAAGAGATGTCTTCATAAATTCGAGTTCCCCACAAATATTGAGCAGATACGTTGAAACTTACCAAATATATCGAGACATTAAAAATCCATCCTGACTTTCGGGATGCATTCGTGTACCACAGGGACCTTCCGGCCAGGCCGGCAATATATGGCCCTGAACTGAGTTTTCATGGCGATGTTCTTAAAACCATGAAACATGTACGCATAGACCGGCTTTACAGCCATCAGGTAAAGGCCATAGAGCACTTGAGACATGGGGCCAATGTCCTGGTTGCCACACCCACTGCAAGCGGGAAGAGTTTGATCTACAATCTCACTGTTCTTGAGGAAATTTTAAAGAACAGGGATGCGAGGGCCCTGTATGTCTTTCCCCTGAAGGCCCTTGAACAGGACCAGTTGAAAAACCTTTCCGTGTGGCTTAAAGGGATCAAAGAGACAGATGTCTCCGCAGAAATATATGACGGCGATACAACTCCATACAAAAGAAAAAAATCCGGACGCACATGCCCCAGATTCTTTTTACCAATCCAGACATGCTCCATCGAGCCATCCTGGCCCATCATCAAAACTGGGAAAAACTTTTTGAAAATCTCTCGTTCGTGGTCTTAGACGAGGTCCATTCATACCGCGGCATCTTCGGGTCCCACTTGAACCAGGTAATAAGGCGGCTAAAGAGGCTCTGTGAAAAATACGGTTCCAGACCCCGGTTTATTATGCTGTCAGCCACAATCAGCAATCCAAAGGATTTTGGGGAGAGTCTGATTGAGGAAAAGATTGAAGTAATACAATCCGCTGGAGCCCCTAGGGCGGGCCAGCACTTTATTTTCCTCAACCCCGAGACCAGCGCCAATTTTTCTTCGGCCAGGCTCTTCATTGACTGTATTCAAAAAGGCTTCAGGACCATTGCCTTTACCCAGTCCAGGAAGGTCACGGAACTGATACATGTGTGGGTCTCCCAATTGTCTCCTGACCTCAGGAAAAGGGTAAGTTCGTACCGGGCAGGTTTTATGCCCGAAGAACGAAGGCAGATTGAAAAGAGATTAGCCGACGGTGACCTTCTCGGGGTCGTGTCCACCAGCGCCCTGGAGATGGGTATTGATATCGGTTACCTCGATATCTGCCTGCTTGTGGGTTATCCCGGCACCATTATCAATACATGGCAAAGGGGAGGACGGGTGGGTCGCTCCGGAAGGGAATCCTTGGTGATCCTCGTGGCAAAACCGGATGCCCTGGATCAATACTTTATGAAACACCCGGACGATCTTTTTGAAAGGTCCTTTGAGGCCGCGGTCCTGGATCCAAATAACCCTAACGTGATTGAGGCCCATTTGCCCTGCGCGGCGGCAGAGATTCCCATAACTCTGAGCGACGTGAAATTCTGGTCAAAGGATCTGAGCGCGCACCTTGAAAATCTGGAACAGGAGGGCGTCTTGAACCGCAGCGCGGAGGGGGAGCCAACCTGGTTCGCGTCAAAACGTAACCCCCAACGTTTCGTAAACATCCGCTCCGCAGGCGATACCTACACGATCTTTGAAAAGGAGACCGGCCAGGCCATCGGAACCATTGACGGTATCAAGGCATTCAAAGAGTGTCACCCGGGCGCAGTCTATCTCCACCGGGCCCGGCAATACCTGGTAGACCGCCTGGTATTGGAAAAAAAGGACATTGTGGTCCGTGGAAGCCACCTGAACTATTTTACCCGCGTAAGGACTGAAAAAGAAACAGAGATAATGGAGATACATCGCAGC
>DAOUXC010000147.1 GCA_030666795.1 Desulfobacteraceae bacterium | reverse complement strand
ATGAACTTTAGATCACTTTAGACACTTTTAACTTGTATATCTGATGGATTTCACTGGATATAACCTTTGAACCTTGAAACCTGAACCTTGAACCGATCATTTTAGGTTAAATTAGAAAAAGCGGCCGACCCTGTCAAGATGATTCCAATCGAGCCTGTCACAATCACCTCCGGATGTTCGATTTTCTGTTGACAAGTGCGGGTAAAAAGCTATGGTTATAAAGTATCTGCTCAATATTTGGAGGCCTTGGATTTATACGGGCATCTCTTGAATAATGACCGGTGTCTCCATTACGGACTAACGCCCCTACTTGTTGGGCTATTGCGGTCTCACTCAATGAAATTGAAGGAGGTTAATTTATGTCTGTTTCCGAGAAAATTCGGGCGTCCATTGAAAAATCATCATGGATCAGGAAGATGTTTGAGGAGGGTGGTAGAAGAAAGGCCAAATACGGGGCGGAAAATGTCTTTGACTTCAGTCTGGGAAACCCAAATCTGGAGCCGCCTCCAAGATTCAATCAGGTTCTTCAGGAGCTCATCTCTGATCCGGCATCCGGTCAGCACGGATATATGCCCAATGCCGGTTTTGTGGAAACCAGGCAGGCTGTCGCGGATTATCTGAATAAGTTTAATGTGTCTGAATTTACACCGGACGAGATAGTGATGACCGTGGGGGCGGGGGGCGCACTGAACGTTGTACTCAAGACCATTATCAACCCGGGGGAAGAGGTCATTATTCCCAAGCCGTATTTTGTGGAATACAACTTCTACCTGGATAATCACCAGGCTATCCCCAGGCTGGTGTCTACGAAGCCTGATTTTTCTTTGGATTGTGATGCCATTTCCGAAGCGATCACGGAAAAGACGAGGGCTATTCTGATTGATTCACCCAACAATCCCACGGGCAATGTTTACGGGTTAGAAGAGTTGAAAGAATTAGCCGGGGTCCTTTCACGTTTCAGTGAAAAATTCGGGAAGCCCATTTATCTGATCTCGGATGAACCTTACCGCAGAATCATTTATGACGGTATTACGGTGCCCAGTATATTCGATGTATACAACGAGAGCTTTGTGTTGACGTCTTTTTCAAAGGACCTCTCTCTGCCGGGCGAAAGGATCGGCTATGCTGCCGCGCATCCTGACATCTCGGACAAAGACATTATATTAGCCGGCATGGTCCTGTGCAACAGGGTTCTCGGATACGTGAATGCCCCGGCATTGATGCAGAGGGCCGTGGCCCGTCTTTTGGAAGAAAGCGTTGATATTTCCGTATATCAGAAAAGAAGGAATATGCTGTGTGACGGGCTTGCCTCTTTCGGTTATGATTTTGTGAAACCGCAAGGCGCCTTTTATCTTTTCCCCAGGACGCCCATTGAGGACGATGTGGCCTTTGTAGGAGCGCTTCAGGAAGAAAACATCCTGACAGTTCCGGGGACCGGTTTTGGTGGCCCGGGCCATTTCAGAATAGCCTACTGCGTCTCGGATGAGACCATTGAAAAGGCGCTGCCGGGATTTGAGAGGGTCATTAAAAAGTATTGAATATTGACGATTGATATAGCCGCAAAAAGGCACAAAACACGCAAAAAGTGCAATTTGCACTGAGTAATATCAATTGGTTGAGTATCAGAAACATAGATTGCCACTTTTTATGAGGTTATCACGACTGAATAATGAATGTTTTTAGCTTTAAGATCAAAGGCATCTTCCTCAAATCGTCAATCTTCAATCGAAAATCATCAATTTGTGAATCAAGACTATTGTATGTGAAACCTCGGATACTTTTTTTCGAGGTTCTCAGAGATCTAAAAAGAGGTTGACCATGTACTCCAAAATGCTTTCATTAAGGTTTCCAAAAAAAATCGTCAACGAGCCCATTGCCGTCAATCTGGTCAAAAAATTTGATCTCTCCTTCAATATCCTCAAGGCGACCATTTACCCGAGAAAGGAAGGCCTTATGGTGCTCCAACTGAGCGGGCACAAGAAAAATTTTCAAAAAGGTGTTCGTTACCTGAAGGGCCTCGGGATAAAGGTGGAGAACATTGGACAGGATATCAAGCGTGATGAAGAGATATGCTTCCAGTGCGGGGCCTGCACGGCCGTATGCCCGACCGGCGCCCTTTACATCAAGAGACCGGAGATGGAGGTCATTTTTGATACGGACAAGTGCAGCGCGTGCGAACTGTGCGTATCGGCCTGCCCGGCCCGCGCCATGGAGGTAAAATTCGATAAGAGCCTGCTTTATTAACCCTACCGGTTTGTGCCCGCACCGTGCAACATCCTCTCAACAATACTAACATCCCTGACGGCCTTGCCTGTCCTGACGTGGTGTAGGTTGATCCGTTTCTGAAGGGTCCCGCTATGGGGGACCGCTGAAGTTTTGTGGCTTTCATTCCACCGGGACTGAATTCGGATCATATATCTCCGGGGCGGTTATATCAGCCTTATACAAGGCCATCATTAACGCTTGACCGCGCCGATTGGTTTTGTGGTGACATAATTCAGTGAAAATTCTATAATTAGGGCCATATTTATCCTTTTCGGGACGGCTACAGTCTCAATTCAGGAGGCATATTAAGGTATGAGATGGCGAGGAGGGCGCATTGGCCTGGCCTTAGGTGGCGGCGGGGCCAGGGGGCTGGCACATATAGGCGTCTTAAAGGTGTTCGAGAAGGAACATATTCCCGTTGACATTATTGTGGGTACCAGTATAGGCGCCCTCGTTGGCGGTGCCTATGCCTCCGGTATGAGCCCGGACGCCATAGAAAAGCGGGTGGAAGAATACCTGGAATCCCCTGAGTTTCAATCTTCGGCCATAAAGGCCTTTGAAGAAGCCCATGAGCGGGAAGGGGAAGAGGGGCTGGCCCAGAAGATCCAGAACTATTTTAGGAACCGCTTTTATATGGTCCAGGCCCTGCTGAAACCGGGGATCCTTTCAAACGAGGATTTTAAGGATACTATAGACTACTTCATTCCCGATATTCAAATCGAGGATACTCAAGTACCCTTTCGGGCCGTTGCGACTGATCTTGTGAGCGGGGAGCAGATCGTATTTTCAAACGGGTCCCTGCGTCATGCCCTGGTGGCGAGTTGCTCCGTACCGGGGGCCGTGGAGCCCTTAAAGGATGGAGACATGCTGCTTTCGGACGGGGGTATTATCTGTCTCATCCCCATCTCCGTTGCCAGGAGGGAAGGTGCGGACATAGTAGTGGGTGTTGGCGTGGACCGGGATATTTGTTCCGGGGAGGCTCTCAACAATGTGATCGATATATATTACAGGGCCAGTGAGATCATGTCCCATGAGCTGCAGGACTACGAACTCATGGATGCGGATATCCTTATCGAGCCGGAGGTGGGAAATCTTCACTGGTCAAATTTTTCCCAGGCCACACACCTGATTCACGAAGGTGAAAGTGCTACCATGGAAAAATTGCCCCTTATTCGAAATGCAATTCCCATCACCAGGAAGTGGTTTACCCTGAAACAGCTCCTTAAATCACGCAGTAAACTTTGATGGTCTCGTAAAAAGTCCGAATCTATGTTTCTGAGGCCTATAAGTGATTGATATTACAATATGTAGTTTTTACTTTTTGTGCATTTTGCGCCTTTTTGCGGCTATATCAACCTTAGCCTGTAGGACCCTCTTTTTCCGGTTGTTCCCCGTTCCTCTCCATCATGTCATACACATCGGCCAGACGTTCGCCTAAGATGCAACTGATATTAAAATTGAGCTTGGCCACAATGTAGGGAAAGAGCTTCAGGTCTTTCTTGAGTTTTTTGTAATCGAAGCGCAGCACCTCCACAGGTGTTAAAGCCCTTACGTCCGCGGTTCGTTGGATTTCCCTGATATAACCTATTTCCCCTAAAATCTGACCTACCCCTAAGACCGCGACGCACTTTTCAGTGCAGTCGCCTCGCCTGACAACATCTACCTTACCGGACAAAATAAGGTACATGCTCCGTCCGAACGTTCCCTGCTCAACCAGCAACTCCCCTTCATCGAATTCGATCAACTCCGAGATCAGGATCGCCTTGCGTATCTGGTAGTTGGTCATACCCTCGAACAGAGGGCTTTTTTCAAGGACCTCTTTGTGCATCTTCAAAGCCAGGATCTGGTAGAGCCCTATCAAACGGACACGCGACATGATGATTGGCGTGATCAAAAGGTTGGCGAAGAGAGAGAAAAGCATGGTAGCGGCGGACAGTGCCCCGAACTGGGCGATTACGGTAAAATTTGACAGGGTGAGAATGCCGAACCCCAGCGCAAGGGCCAGGCTGGTGGCAACCATCGGTGTGGCCTCTTCCCGAACCGCGGTATGAACCGCCCCATCATAATCGGAGGTTCGCCGGCACAGTTCGTTGTAGCGGGAAAAGAGATGTAGTGTCCCGTCAATGGCTATGCCAATGGCGATAACAGCCACCATGGCGGTACCCGGGCTCAATGGGATCTCCAAAAGCCCCATTACCCCGAACATCAGAATGATCGGGATCAGGTTGGGTATGAGAGAGATGAGGCCACCCTTAAAAGATGTGAACATGGCCGACATGATCAAGAAAATCACGCAGAGCAGAATTGCTAATGATTTGACCTGGGCAACCATGAGACTTTCGGCAGCCGCATTGATCATCAGGTTTTCACCGACAACATAGGCCTTCATTTGACCACCTGCCACGTTTGACGCCACCTCCTTGAGTTCGCGTACATGCCGGTTCAGGGTATTGGAATCGCTTATGCTGTGGCGGACAACGATGTTGGCACGGCGGAAATCGTGGCTCACGTAGCTTTCCAGGTCCCTGCGATGAAAAAAGAGCAGGTACTGGGCCACGAGCTTGCTCCTGCCGGGCGGCTTAAAGTACTTGGTGTCACCCCCGTGGAACTCACGATTGACGAGGGACAGGTGATCGGCCAGGGAAATACTGCAATCGAATACCCCCTGCTTTTCCAAAAATTTTTGTATGGTAACCAGTTTTTTGATGTTACCGGCTTCCTGAAAAGCCTTGTCCCGTTCCGACTCCAGGGTTATGAAGAATACCTTCATGCCGGACAGGTCCCGATGGATTTGATGGATGTCCTGGATGAGGGGTTGGTCCTCCTGGAAATAGGACAGGGGATCGTTGGTTACATAGAGCTTTGAGAGTTGGTAAATAAAGAAGGCACAGAGAAGTGCCGTGAACACCAGAACCGACCTTGGAAAACGGCGTTTGGTAAACCCGAACATCCTGACGAACAAACCGGGCAGACCGGTAACCCGATCCCCATTTCTAAAGAGCAGGGGAGTGCGCGGTCCCATGGTTGCTAAGAGCATGGGGACAAAGAGTATTGTTATCACACCGTTTGCCAGGATAGCAAAGGTGGAGGCGATGGCGAAGTCCTGAATGATACCCATGTTGCTGAAGATGTTGCTCGCAAAACCCATCGCGGTGGTGGCGACGGTCAGGACCAGAGGCACCCCAAGGTGTTTCATCATAAAGCGGGTGGCAAAGGCCCGGCGCTCCTTCTCCGCCTGTGAGACGCCATGAAAATAGGACGCGATCATATGGGTGTCCTCGGTAGAGCCGATGACGACGACAAGGGAGGGTAACATGGCGCTCAGAATGTTGAGGGGAATACCCGTCCATCCCATCATCCCGAAAGTCCACAGGACGCTAAGGGCGGAAGTGACAAGAGGGATCAAGGCGGCAAAACCGCTGCGAAGGAAAAAGAGGATCGCCACCACGAGCATGAACGCGGACAAAGGTCCCAGCAACCCGAGATCATTCAAGAGAATCGATTTGAGCTCCGCGTTTATTCGCGGCGGTCCCACTTGAAAAACCTCTTGAAAATCTGATCGAGCCGGTTTTAGGATATTTTCCAGGACTTCGTTGATCTGGCGGTTGGATCTGTTGTCGTTGCCGTCCTCGCGCACCGAAACAAGCAGGGCCGTCACGGTCCCGTCTTGGGAGAGGAGATTTCCGACAACGAGTGGGTTGTAAAGCGCGTCGGAACGTGCCCGGGCTGTGGTTTCCTGGTCCTTGGGGGCTTCCGCCATAATAATCCGCGAATCGATCTTTCCCCCTGACCCCCGGATACTGCGTAAATTGAAGAGGTCATCCACGCGCTCAACAAAGTCAAGGCCCTCAAGTTCGTAATGCAATTTCTCTAAGGCAGCCAGTTTGCCCGGAGACCAGAGCTCGGCGTCCCGTATGTAAACTATGGTACGGTTGTCCGACCCGAACTCTCTGGCGATTCGATCATAGACCGGTAAGTCCGGGTCGGTATCGGGTATCAGGCTGTTGAACCCGGTGTCCACCCGGAGGTTGGGCAGACCCAACCCGGCAACACATGTAGCCAACACCAAAAAAATAAAGGTGGCCAGACGGTGGTTCACTCCAAGCATAAGTAATCGGGAAAACATATAATGCTCCCATTTAGGCGTTTATTTGTCACAAAAGGGACACGGATAAAAACGGATGACACAGATTCATTAATCTAACCTTGAACCCTGAACCTCTGAACGTTGAACCTGGCAGTTACGAATATTTAAGGAATTGCGCCCAATTTAGCATGACAATTCCAACCGGCTTGACCGGTTTAGCGTTCGGCGTCATCCTCCCCGGAAAATCCGGCCGCGGCCTGGAAAAGAGACCTTTCCGTGCCCTCAATGTGTCGGTTCTCCAGAAGCCATTTGCATGTAAACATCTCAGGGGGTACGTAATCGTGGGAAAAAACACGCCGGTCAATCTTTATTAACGTATTATGCCGGTCCCTGTGGTTTTCCATGAGGATCATATTGGCGCGCCACATGTCGCCGTCCACCCTTTTTAGATCGTGACTGGTCTGGCTCTTGAAAAACCGGCCGCTGCGATCGTAAAAGTCGGTACGAATGATGAAAAAGTTGTCCTGTCTGATAAAGTGCCGTCGCAGGCCGTAACCCGTAATCCGTTCGATCTCTTTGTCCTGTGGGAGGGCCTCAACTACAAAATGAATGATCTTATTGATCTTCTGATCTGCTACACGGACATAGCGAAAATCGGATAGTACCTCTGCGGCCAGATCTTCCAACGCAAAGTCGGTACCTAAAAAATTACTGCCTCTGCTTTTCCCGATGTTGGATTTCAGTTCCTTTCCGAAAGCGGGCAGATATATCATGCTTTCCACGGGACCGGTTTGATGACGAATCGCCAGCAGCGCCACCCCGCGGACCTCGGACGGATTGTCGAAAACCAAAAGATATTTGACGGTTTCATCCTTTTCCACCCGGGAGAAGCGTCGGGCCTTTCTGACATCGCGGTTTCCCGCGCTGTCCGTCATGATAACGGTCTGTTCTTCGAAGACATAAGGGAACATTTCGTGGCGTTTGAAAAACTCATCCATGATACGACGTCCGGTCCATATCTCATTCGCCCGGACAGGTTCGCAAAATATCTGAAAAAAAAGGAGTGCCGGGAGCAGAACCATGCCGGACAGCAGGGCGTTTGCGTATTTTGGCATCCTATACCGCATCAGGAATCGGGCCTCCCGTGAATGTTTTCCAGGATCGCATTGCCTATGATTTTACTTAACTCACCAAAAAGTTTGCTCATGGCCGAAACCGTATGTTCGAAGTCCCCTCCTTTCTGAAAAACCGGGCTCGCCAGGTCAGTGATTCGGGTTGTCAGGGGTTTTCGATCCTTTCCACTCGAAAGACGCCATTGGGCGGAAAGACGCACCTGTCCATCGGAATCTCTCTCAAAGTGCATCACCTCCAATTCAACACGAAAATCGGGTAAGATTTTAGGACGGTGGGGGTAGATGGCGATATGGGGGGTGTCGAGTAGCCTGGAAAGGTTCTGGGCGAGTACACGCATCATGCTTTTTCTGAGGTTTCCTCCCCACTGACGGTACTCTGCAAGTTCCAATCGATTCGCGCCGCTCCGGGTGACGATCTGCGGTCTTTCCAGGTACTGGGGCAGACGAAGCGAGGCCACCTCCAGGGACAAAGGGCCTTTCCGGTCGATTTCGCTTATGAGGTTTACATCGGAGTCAAGCGGGTTGAGGACATAGAACCGGGTGGCCGGGTCGGTTGTCGTACTACAACCGCATAAGAAACTCCCCGCCAGCACTAAAAACAGAACAATCCGTATTCGCAAAAATAAAAGCGGCATTATTTCTCTCCTGAAGAGTCTTTGCCGAAAATCAGGGCGTCGGGGTTTCGCTCTAACAGGTCAACAAGGGCACGGATGGAACGGGCCGTTTCGGCCAATTCCTCGGTCAACTCAATAAATCTGTACTGGAGGGGTGAATCGGGCTTGAGCACCTCGTCGACCAGTCCCATT
>DAOUXC010000350.1 GCA_030666795.1 Desulfobacteraceae bacterium | reverse complement strand
GTGGCCATGGCTTCCCAGGCAAACAGTTTTTGGAGGATATGCCGTTCTTCTGCTGTCAGATCTTTTTCCGTATCAAATGATTGACCGTTTTTTGTCGTTATAATCATGTGAAAATTCGGGTTTTTGAAGCCTCAATGTTTCCTGTGGATGCCAGTAGTATGTATCTTTTAAAAGGGTTCTCGTTGAAACCATCTTGACGGACGGAGACCTGAATTTATTGATGAGTTACTATGGATAGGATATATTATGGATAATCCTCGAAATAATTCAAGAAAAAAAGCCCGGGGATCATTATCTCGATCCCACGGGCTTTATAGGCAATTACTTGTACAGGTATTTCCCTTCAATAAAATTTGAAAAATCTGAGCCTGCCCCATGTAATGACTTTTGTCTTTCTATGTCCTCGGAATAATCTATGGATTAAACTGTCGGTCTGGGAAGAACTCCTGCTCTTTCAGCTATTTCGGGAACCTTATGCTCCCATTCAATGGCCATGAGATGTACGCCCGCAATGCCCTCCATCTCTTTAAACTCTTCGATCTGCTCTAAAGCGAATTTGATGCCTTCTTCCGCAACCTTGCCTTTTCCCGCACCTTGTAAGCGTTTGATCAGGGAACCGGGAACATCCATACCGGGTACTGATTTTGCCATATACCGGGCCATACCAACGCTCTTCATGGGGGTCACGCCGGCAAGGATATAGCATTTTTCATGAAGTCCCATGTCCACGGCCCTTTTCATGAATTCCCTGAATTTATCCATGTTATAAATGCACTGGGTCTGTATAAAGCCGGCCCCTGCCGCGATCTTTTTTGCCAGGCGGTGGACACGGAATTCAAAGGGTTCCGCAAAGGGGTTCGAGGCAGCTCCGATAAACAACTTGGGAGATACATCCAGATCCTGGCCATTTAAAAATTTG
Organism: Desulfobacteraceae bacterium; assembly: GCA_030666795.1. Lineage (GTDB taxonomy): Bacteria > Desulfobacterota > DSM-4660 > Desulfatiglandales > Desulfatiglandaceae > JAIOSR01. The sequence continues at coordinate 2,526 of DAOUXC010000350.1, read as the reverse complement.
CCTTCGTCCCTCATGGTCTTTGCCGTATAAATCAGTTGCATAGAGTCAATGTCAAAGACGTTTTTGGCATCGGGATGATTTCCGAATTTCTGGTGATCACCTGAAAGGCAGAGCATGTTCCGGATGCCGTGGGCATATACACCTAAGATGTCACTCTGTATTGCCAACCGGTTGCGATCCCGGCAGACCATCTGAAAATTGGGCTCAATACCTTCATCCAAAAGGATCAATGAGGCCGCCCAACTGGACATTCGGACTACCGCTGTCTGGTTGTCGGTAATATTTACCGCATCCACACAGCCTTTCAAATGCCCTGCCTTTTCCTTCAGGTGATCTACGTTTGCGCCCTGAGGAGGCCCGCATTCACCGGTAAAAGCGAAGTGCCCAGCTTTTAATATCTTTTCCAGATTACTTCCTGATTTGAATTCGCTCATATTACCAGCTCCTCCCTGATTAGTTGTCTTGGTCCGCCGTCCCGGGCCGTGGTCCAGCTTTTGGGTGGCTTGAATTCAAGGAGTTCATCCAGGCGATCCTGCTCCATCATCTTTCTTACGATGATGTCCCAGATACAGTCCACGTCCTTTGATATCTCACATTTGCCGTGATCGGAACCGCCGCAGGGACCATTGAGAAGACTCTTCGAACATCGGGCAATGGGACAAATCCCACCAAAGTAGTGGATCACACATTGTCCGCAACCTGCACACCTTTCCGACCAGATTCCGTGTTCGGTTGCACCACCCATGAATTTTGTGTTGACTCCGGGAAATACCCTCGCGGAAGGAAATCGTTCCGAAAGAAACTGTGGACCTACTCCGCAGGCAATGGATATTACGGCCTCATAGTCGTTGATAATGTCCTTTATCTCATCCACATATTCCGGATCGCACTGGCGCTCCAGTGTATGTTCTTCCACCTCGATTTTTTTGCCGTTTTTCTTTGCGTCAATCCGCAGGGTTGAGGCCAGTATTCCAACTTCTTTTGAGCCGCCCACGTTACATACTGTAACGCAACCCTTGCATCCAATGATAAGGACTTTCTTAAAATCCTTAACCATCTCTAATATTTCCTTGATGGGTTTTGGTTCTGCAACAATCATCACATATACCTCGTAGCGTGCATTAAAATTGATAACCACTTGAACTGAATTAAAAGTGGTTCGATCCCACCCTCCCGCTATCCGGGATTGACGGACTTTTTACGAGTCCATCAAATTTGTTTCTACATTACCGGGCCAAGTTCCTTTATTTTATCTGTCATATCAAGGGCCACTTGCACAAATTCATGGCCTTTACCCGCATAGAGGTTGAACACGCTTATCCTTTCCGGTTCAATGTCAAGTTCTTCTAAGATCTTTTTGACGTGTTCCACCCTCTTGGCAGCCTTGGTGATTCCGCTGACATACTGGCAACTGTCTTCCTGGCAACCTGCCACGTAAACACCGTCCGCCCCTTCCTCGAATGGCTTTAGAAGGTGCAGCACTTCGATACGGCCGGTACAGGGAACCTGGATTATCTTCACATTTTCCGGTAGTGTCTTTTTCATTCCTTCAGCTACCTGTGCCGCAGACGAGGCACAGTTTGTGCAGCAAAAGGCGATGATTTGCGGTTTGAAGTCATTCATGTCACCAACTCCTTTTTTGAATTGACCATTTTCAACCTTCAGGTTTTCAATGGGCAGTCCCTTAATTTTTATAATATTCAATCTTCAATAATCACTATTCAATAACAAAGAGGGCGCTTCGGTCAGCATCTGATCACTGCACGTGGACATGATAATGGCCTTCCCGGGACATTCGGCCACACACATGCCGCAACCCTGGCAGAGCCCCGGTTCTATAAAGGCCGCACCCCTGTCATGATCAATAACGGGAACATTAAAAGGGCATGTCCTGACACAGGTACAGCACACGGCGCATTTTTCGGGCATGACCTCGGCCACAGGTCCTCCCACCTGGATCTTGTCTTGACATAGGATCTCGAGTGCACGCGCAGAAGCGGCCTTGGCCTGGGTGATACTCTCTGCCGTATCCTTGGGATACACTGCAAGCCCGGCCATATAGATTCCTTTGATACTGGTATCAACGGGTTTGAGCTTTTCCGGGGACTCGGAAAAAAATCCGTCGTGGTCGAGATTTACTCTAAAGATTCCGGCCAATTCCTGGTTGTTAGTCCCCACAATTGCCGTTTGAAGTGAGACAAAATCTGCCTCAAGACTCAGGGGTCTTTCCAGTATCGGATCGAAAACAGTCACCTTGAGTTTGTCTTTACCGTCTAATGATTCGACGACCGGTTTATTATCCATATCATAACGAACAAAAATAACGCCCTTGTCGCGCGCTTCCCGGTAAAGGCTCTCCCTTTCACCAAATGTGCGCATTTCCCTATAGACTATATAGATATTCATATCAGGGTTTTTGGTTTTCAGATCAACTGCGGTTCTAACGGCAAAGGAGCAACAGAAATTGCTGCAATGGGTACAGTCCGGCTCTCTGGATCCCACGCATTGGATGAAAACCGCTGTGTC
>DAOUXC010000019.1 GCA_030666795.1 Desulfobacteraceae bacterium | reverse complement strand
GGATTTATTTGTAATTTGGTGCTTGGAATTTGTATTTTTAACACAAAACTCCAAGGCAGCGCCATCTGTCTCTGACCCCCGCAATACGGGATCTTCGACTGGCCCATAGGACCGGGTTTTCAATTTAAGGATATATTCAGGAGGAAGTAATCATGGCCCTTAAAACCGCGGAAGAATATGTTGAGCGACTACGGAAAATGAAACCTAATGTTTACGCCCACGGTAAAAAGATGGGCAGGGACGATCCCATGCTGGAGCTTCCCATTAATACCCTAAAATTCACCTTTGACGCCGTAAATGATCCGGAATTAATGGACCTGGTAGTCACGGAGTCCCACCTGACAGGTGAAAAGATCAATCGTTTTACCTCTATTAACCTGAGTATAGATGACCTGTACACACAACAGGAGATGAAACGTAAATGCTGTCACCGTGTGGGTGGATGCACCCAGCGTTGTATGGCCACAGACACATTGAATGCCATGGGTGTTGTTTCCAAGGAAATCGATGACGACAAAGGTACCCATTACCATGATAATTTTCTTGAGTTCCTGAAATATTATCAGGCCAATGACCTCGTGGGAAGCACTTCTCAGTCCGATCCGAAAGGGGACAGAAAAGCAAGGCCCTTCCAGCAACAAGACCCGGACCTTTATCTTCGTGTTGTGGAAAAAAACAGCAAAGGCATTGTTGTAAGGGGGGCCAAAAACCACATCACCATGGGCCCTTACGTGGACGAACACCTGGTCCTCCCCACCCGAAACATGACAAAGGAGGAAGGTGACTGGGCTGTCTCCTTTGCCATTCCGGCGGACACGGACGGTATCAGGATCATTTCCCGAATTGTCACGCCCAGGGGAAGGATCGACCTTAAGGCGCCCTATAATAATTACGGAGTGTCAGACTCGGTGGTTGTTTTTGATAATGTTTTCGTTCCCTGGGAAAGGGTCTTCATGTGCGGGGAATGGGAGTTTGCGGGCCGCCTGGCCCTTACCTTTGCCGGGTTTCACAGGCATTCCTACTGCGGATGCAAACCCGCGGTGACCGATATTATCTTAGGCGCGACGGCCCTGGTGGCCGATTATAATGGAGTTGGAAAGTCCCCCCATATCGTGGATGAACTGACCGAATTGATGATCATCGCTGAATTGGTCTACGCATCGGGTATAGCGGCAGCGGCAAAGGCCACGAAAACTTCATCCGGGATCTATACCCCCAAATTCGTCTATTCAAATACAGGCAGGTACATGGCAGGTACCAATATCTACCACGAATACGATATTCTCACATCCATAGCAGGAGGCCTGCCCTCCACCCTTCCCCCTGAAGAGGATTGGCTGAACCCGGAAACCGGTCCTGACCTGGAAAAATATATAAGCCGGAAACCCGGAGTACCCGCGGAAAAGCTGCACCGGCTCTATCGTTTTATATCGGACTATTCCTGTTCGGCCATGTGTGGATGGGCACAGTACGCCGGTGTCCATGGCGGGGGCTCCCCTGTAATGGAAAAAATAGGAATCCGTTCAGAATATGATCTTGAATCCAAAAAGGATATTGTCAAATATCTTGCAGGTATCAAGGATGAAGAATAAAGATTCTAAATGGAGGATGTCATGCCTGAAAAACAGTCCAGGTCTGAATTGTTAGACAAGATTGAAAAAGCGGCACACGATTATGAAAGGGATTTTCATGGTTGTTCAAGGTGTGTGCTGAAGCCTTTGCAGGACCATTTGGGTCTGGGAGGCGATGCAAGTCTAAAGGCCTCGACCACATTGGCTGCCGGAGTTGCCATGCGAGGAGAGACATGTGGTGCCCTTTTAGCAGGATTGATGGCCGTGGGGATTGTTACGGCAAACGAGGACCTGAAAGATACGGATGCCCTGACCGATTCTTTAGTTTCCGGGTTCAAGTTGGCCAAAAAATTCGAAATGGAATTCGGAACCACAAACTGCACGAAGCTACAGACCGATAAATTGGGGAGATTCTACAGCCTTGCTGATCCTGAACAGTACAAGGCATTCATAGAGGCAGGCGGTTACAGAGAATGTCCTAAAGTTGTTGGGAAAATCGCCCGAATGACGGCGGAGTTTATACTTGACTATCAGGACAGAAAGACCCGTTAGGTTTCTTATGTAATTGGAGGACTTTCTAATGACCCGGAAACCAACGTATGAAGAATTGGAGAAAAGGGTTGGGGATCTCGAGCAGCAGGTCGCTGATCTGGTGCAGTTTAAAAAAGAGCCGCACAATCAGTTGAAAAAATTCCAGATCCTTTATGACCTCGCAACGGCCATGACTACCGAACGCAGCCTCAATGATAATCTGCGGCTTGTCGTGGAAGAGAGCAGAGAACTCCTTGACGCAGACACCTCCTACATCGCTTTGCGCGACGAATCACGTGATGACGTTTTCATGCACAGCTTTTCCGGTATTAGGACAGAGGAATTTAAAAAAGTGCGCATCCCTTTTGGTGAGGGTCTTGGCGGACGCGTTGCCAAGACAGGAAAGGGTTACATCATCGAAGACTACTTCACCCACAAAAATTTCACGCGGCCACTTCATAAAATCGTAGCAAATGAGGGCCTCGTCTCCGGAATGGCCGTTCCCATTCAAATAGAAAAAAAGAATCTGGGTGTTCTTTACCTGTTTAATCGAAAAAGAACACTTTTTTCTCAATCAGACCTGGATACTCTTTTTCTGATCGCAAACATTGCAGCCATAGAGATCTCCCGCAACCAGGTACAAGATGCACTGCTGAAAGCGCACGATGAACTTGAAAATAGGGTTGCCGAACGAACTGCGGAGCTTTCAGAATCCAATGCGCTTTTGAAACAGGAGATCACAGAAAGAAAGAAGACAATGGTGGCGCTGCGTGGATCGGAGAGACGTCTGAGAACCCTCCTCGATTTTGCCCCTTACCCGATAGTAGTCTTTACCCTCGATGGGCTGGTCTATTATCTGAATCCGGTGTTCACGGAGGTCTTTGGTTGGGACCTTCCTGAATTGGAAGGGAAACGTATTCCTTACGTGCCCCCTGGACTGGAGGAAGAGACGAGTGAAAGCATTAAGAAGCTCTTTGAAGAAAAAGCGGTCCTGCGTCACGAAACAAAAAGGCTGACCAAGGACGGCCGGATCCTGGATGTGGTATTAAGGGGTGTTATGTATTCAGACTCCAAAAATGAACCTGCCGGAGAAATCGTTACAATAAGGGATATTACCCGGGAAAAAAGGATTGCCCAGAACAATGATGCAATGCACCGGATCAGCATGGCGCTCCCGGAATACCCTGACCTGGATATGCTTCTGGATTACATCACCAATGAGATGAAACTACTTCTGGACACAGAGGGCGGCATTGTTACACTGCTTGATGAGGAAAAACAGGAGATCTTTTTTCTAAGCGCGTCCTATGACGACAAAGCAACCCAGAAAAGGGTAAAGGGTATGCGTTACGGTCTCGACCTTATGGATCAGTTTGTTGCGACTAAGGGTATCAGGACCGGCGAGCCGGTTATTGTTAATGATACGTCCAAGGTCTCCAAGTCCTATCCCGTTAGAGATAAAATGCTCGGATACCAGACCAGAAACTTCATTCAAGTACCCTTAAAGAGCAGAGATCGTATTATTGGTGTGTTGGTTGCCATCAACAAAAAAGAGGGGGCCTTTGACGAGACAGACGTTGAAATGTTGAACATGATAGCAGGAACCGTAACCCTTTCCATTGAAAACGCCCGGTTTTCTGATGAGTTGAAGAAGGCTTACAAAGAGGTATCAAGCTTGAACCGGGCAAAAGACAAGGTTATAAACCATCTGTCTCATGAATTGAAGACACCAACGGCTGTCCTCTCCGGGTCTTTAAAAACATTAACAAAAAAATTGGCAACCCTGCCCGATGAAACCTGGAAGTCCCCGCTAGAAAGGATCAAAAGAAACCTGGATCGTATTATGCAGATCCAAATGGAGACAGAAGACATAATAAGGGAAAAACAATACAAGACCCGAGACCTCCTTCTACTGATGCTCGATGAGTGCACGGATGAACTGGAGACACTTGTTTCTGAGGAGGTTGGCGAAGGACCTTTAGTTGAACGTCTAAGGCAACACATTGAAGACTTATTCGGCACCAGGGAGATGGCTCCTGAAAAAATTGTTCTTGATGAGTTTTTTCGTGAAAGGCTTAATGTCCTGGAATCCATGTTTTCACACCGCCGGGTGGAAATCATTAGCTCACTTGAGCCGACACCGCCAATCTTTATGCCTGAAGAACCATTGCAAAAGATAATCGACGGCTTGGTAAAGAATGCCATAGAAAATACACCTGATGATGGAAAGATTGAGGTCATCGTACAAAAGAAAGCTGACGGCACCGAGTTCGTCGTACACGACTTCGGCGTGGGAATTACGGAAGAGAATCAGATGCGGATATTTGAGGGATTTTTTGTAACCCAGGAAACAATGGATTATTCATCCAAAAGGCCCTTTGATTTCAATGCCGGGGGCAAAGGGGCGGATCTTTTGCGCATGAAGATTTTTTCGGCACGCTATCATTTCAGCATAAATATGACCTCCTCAAGATGTCGGTATATACCGGAAGACAGTGATGCCTGTCCCGGCATAATCAGCGAATGCTCCTTTTGTGTGAAGAAAGAAGACTGCCATCTTTCGGGTGGGACTACATTCAGGCTCCAATTTCCGGGAGTGACCGAAGAAAAGAGCCTGTCACAGACTTAGGGCTTACGCAAAAATGTAAAGTTATTTTTGCGCAAGCCCTTATTCCTGAAAACCTTTTAAGAATAGAGTGCTCGGAAGGAATCGATTGGAGTATTAACGGACAATCCCTCTGATGATCCAAAGATGTAGCCTCCACCGTCAGTGAGGGGTCCAAGAATTTCTTCTTTCATAGCATTGATATCCTGAGGTCTCAAACAATCAACCTCGAATATACCCATAAGGGCAAGCCGTTTTTGTGTCATATGCCTGATAGTCAAGGGATCATTCCCTGCGGAGAGGGCCAGACCATGGACGCCGTCAAAACCAGCCATAAGGATCTGATCCACAATCTTCGTTAGATTTCCGCAACTATGTAGAAAGGCCACGCCATTCCCCTTCTTGATGATTTCCACCATCTCCCGGAGACCGGGAAAGATCCATTTGGCGAGGTCATCCGGAGAAACAAAAGGACCCCGATTATAGGCGAGATCATCCCCAATAATAACACCGTGGGCCCCACTCTCAAGGCACTTTTGGATGAGGCTCAGACACCTATTTTTCTTGAACCGGATCAGTTCAAGTACATGATCTTCACCCTTAGCAATCCCGAGGATAAACTTTTCAAAGGTCAGAGGGTCCTCCTGTCTCCAGAATAGACCGTCCACAAGGGCCATAATAAATCTGGGGGTTTCATCCGCCCATTTACCCAACTCTCTCAACCCAACATCGCGGTTTTCAACATCCACCGTTACGGTTACCAGATCGAGATCCATTTTTTTGACGAAATGTCTCATTTTTTCGCCATACGGGGCCGCCGTTTCTTCCGGGTAGAGTCGGTCAAGGAAGGCCTCCTCCACAAGAAGCTCCCCACGGGGGAAACGATCGGTCTTCTGATGGCATATGGTCTCTAAGACCCGCTCTATTGGTGTCAAGGATTTCACGGCTCAGTGTTTTCTTCAATCAAGCAATCACCCAGGGCGCTTAGGATTTCCGCTTCATTGCAGTTTCGACCCACAAAGGCAAGGGCTGTGGCGCGTAGACCGTCGACCGGCTCGAAACGATAACGACCGCCGGTAAAATCGAGGAAGGCCGAGTCATCAGGGAAACGGACCCATCCCTTCAGACGAAAGAGTTTTAAAGGCAGGGACTCGAGAAACCGGATCAATTTTTTCCTTTCCAGGGGACGTCCATCTGAAAAAGAAAAAGTATGGAAGCCCCATCGCTGGTGATTTTCATGACCATGTCCGCCACTGAAATTCATCTCTCTATCACCGGAATATTCTTGAAACAGCAAATTAGGATCTACGGCACAATTTCGTGCGGGAAATACCCTGACCCCCGGATTCAGATCAAGAAGCAATTTCTCTATTTCGCGGAGGGCTTCGGGTTCCACTAGATCGATCTTGTTCAGTATGACGATATTTGCAAAACGGATCTGATCATCATAAAAAGATCCAAGAAGCTCTCTGACCTTGAAAAAACCCGCGTCAACGACAGTGACCTGGTTCCCGAGGGAGGTAAACTCACTTAATGGAAGATAAAAAAAGGTATCCAATACATCCGCCGGCTGGGCCACGCCCGTTGCCTCCACCACAAGATAATCCGGGGCGACCTTTTCATGGATCTCCTGGACGGCCTTTATGAAATCGGTTTTCATGGTGCAGCAAATACACCCACTGGTGAGTTCCAACATGTCCACATTTTGGCCCGACAGTAATGTTCCGTCTATTCCAACATCGCCGACTTCGTTGACAATAATCGCAATTTTTCCAACATCATCGAACCGCGATGTCAGCAGGTGTTTTATGAGTGTGGTTTTCCCGGCCCCTAAGAAACCCGAGACAAGGAGAACTTCCATAATCCTTGGACCTTTCAACCTCCCAGCCTCCCTTCTCTAAATGCCCTGATGTAGTCCATACAGTAGTCGTCCTGGCCCAGAAGGGCCTCTGTAGCCTTTAGGTTCCCCATGATGCCCTTATCAAGAGGGTCCAATAACGCCGCAGACAGTCCGGCCCGTATGGCAAGGGTCAGGAAGGCGCGGTTTATGATGCGACGTTCCGGAAGCGCATAGGAGATGTTGGAGAGACCGCAAAGGATCTTGACCCCCTTAAACTCCTTACTTATCCGTTCAATTGTCTCAAATGCCTTGAGGCCCGCCAATGAATCGGTGCTAACCGCTTGGACCAGAGGATCCAGGTAGATTCTTTCCTTTTTGACCCCGAGGGATTCGAGGTCCGTAATGAGTCGTCCGGCATTCTCCAGGGCATGCTCCACACTCTTAGGGATGCCCCGGTCATCCATGCAAAGAGCTACAACTTCGCATTCCCTTTTCTGAATCACCGGAGTCATCGCCTCAAAGCGCTTTTTTTCGGCGGTTGTAGAATTCAGCATGGGAAGATCACGGACCCTTTCAACAGCATCCATAAGGCATCCGGGATCTGAGCTATCGAGCGAAAGCCTCACTGTGACCGCTTCCTGAATAACATCAATGAGCCAGATCAGATCTTCTGTTTCAGAACCCGCTCTCGACCCCGCATTGATGTCGATAATCTGTGCCCCTCCCTCTACCTGAGCCCTGACATCGGCCTTTATAAAGTTTGCGTCCTTCTTCTCTACGGCTTCATTGATCTCTTTTCGACTGGTATTGATCCTCTCTCCGATAATCAGCATTAACTTTGCCTTTCGCCATATTCTTCGCATAGTCGGATCGCCTCGGTGGGATCCAGGGTATGCGCGTCGGCCCCGATTTCTTTTCTGGCAAAGTCCGTTGTAACACCTCCACCGATAATCACAAAGATGTTATCTCTCATCCCTTTTTCTTCCAGAAGCGAGACCGCCTCCTTCATCGATACAAAGGCCGGCGTAATCAGCGCTGAAAGTGCAAGGATGCTGGCGTCTGTCCTTTGAAGTTCTTTTACAAATGTTTCAGGAGGGACATCAACACCGAGATCATGAACAGTAAAACCCTGGGACCGCATCATGGTAATCACAATGTTTTTACCCAGGTCATGGATGTCCCCTTTTGGGGTGCCAAAGACAACGACGCCTTTGGAGTCCTCATCTTCCCGAGTTGACACGAGGCCCGGTTCGAGTATGGCGCTGACGGCCTTAAAGACCTCTGCCGAATATATAAGCTCGCTGAGAAAGAATTCACCTGTCTCAAACCTTTTTCCCACCTCTTCCATAGCCCCACGGCATGCCTTGAGGATATCAAGTAATTCTGTCCCTGATTCTATTTCCTTTTTGACAAGATCGATCACTTCCTGCCTCTTCATGTCTAAAAAAGCCTTTTTTAATTCTTCTTCCATCTTATCCACCTCTCTCATAAGCTTTACCCTATTAAGCCGTGTTGTTTACGCAGCTTTAGGGTTTACGTGCTTCCATTGTAAGTCTTTGCCACATCGATCATCATTTTTACATTTTCAAATTTGGCATCTACCGGACACTCGCAACCGGTTGTCAGAAAGAAGCCACCGTCTCGCCCTAATTCGTCGATGAGCCTATGGCAGTATTCACGGACCTCCTCAGGAGTTCCCAGCGTCAGAAGAGATGCGGGAACGTCGCCGCTGATACACATATGTCCACCAAGTACCTCCTTTGCCTTGACAATATCGGTCATACCGTCCAGATCGCATACACATTTACCTCTGGGCAGTTGCTTTAAATAGGGAAGATTCAGGCTCCAGTCCGTGTCAAAATGGAACCACGGGGTCAGACCTTCTGATAAGAAGGCATCCACGTATCTCTGGAGATACGGCCATTCGAATTGCTCGAAGATATCAAGACGATAATAAAAACCCGAGCCCCGTTCCAGTACAATGAAGACAAGCGGAATCTTTGTCTTTGAAACCACATCCAGGGCGTTCTGGATAAGGTCGTCGCACGAGGCATCCATGGCGGCCTTGATTTTGTCCGGCACTTCGTAGAGGTCCATGGTGAACTGGGTCAGTGTTCGTGCCATAGAAAACGCCATAATGGAGGAATCCACATAAGCTCCGAACAGGGGAGATATGTCCTGGCTGTGGTAGATTTCCGTCTCTCGAATATATTCGTCCAACAGGCGGTTCTGGGCCGATATGACCCGCTCCATGGGCCTCCCTCCGCTCATTTTCTCATAGTGTTCGTCCCAGAAGGCGTTCCAGCCCAATGCGGCCAGCTTATCATAATCATCTCGGCTGAAGAGCTCCCTTTCGTCGATCTGATTCAAGGCGTCCTCAGGCAACTGTCTTCCCGGGATCAGCACCCTGACAGGTGAGGAACAAAATCTTCCCCCGATCATGGGCCAGAAAAGATTGGGTTTATAGAGCTTGTCGAATCCGCCCAGATCGTTAAAAGTATCCAGCATCGCCTTGAAGCCCTTTTCCGGGTCACGCCACGCCTCCCCCTGGGTAATTCCCTGGCTCCGAGGGGCAAATGCAGTCATCAAAGGCATGACAGGCACCCGGTCCGGTCTTTCAAGGGCCACGGCAGCCTCAAATCGCTCCTGTCTCGACATGGTTTCTTTAATCATCCATTTTCTCCTGATTCTTGGTTTTAACGGGAATGGTCGAATATGGTTCTGAAGATATTACGGATAGGTCGCAACACTCATTCAAAGCCCGCACAATTTATATGCGCAGGACTTGGCAGACTCAATGTCGGCCAATCTTGTAATCATGATTTTCTGGGCCTGTGGAGAGCCTGCACCATGGATGGATTCGGTCAGGTAGGAGACCGCGCCCGTCCCTAATGTGATATTCTCAATAAGACGCAATATGCGTACACGTTTTTCGCTGTCCACGCCTGATTTTCCCACGAGATACTTCTTCACATAAGGACCTATCTCCGGGTTATCCTGGTCATCAAGAGAAGGCATGGTGACCAGAAGACCACCGGCTATGTCCTGGGCCAAACGGGATATGTCAAAAGGAAAACGGGTAATATTGAGTTTACAAACATTGGCCATCAGGTGATCTACTGCATAAGCGCCACTTGGCGTCCTATAGCCCTTGCCCGCGCTTGCCAGAGCTCCCGCATGAAGCGTCTCATTAAGATGGATCATCTCCGCTATTTTGTCTTTGATATGGGCGCTCTTATCCGTCCCGTGGGCTTCTGCAATGGCCGTTGCAGCCCCTATGAGGACATCTCCCACCCCGACCTTACACCCGCCGTAACTGGCCCTGTGGTGTGCTGCAAAAAGTTCTACCAAACGACCGGCAAAAGGATATTCCCCTTTCATGAATATCCGTTCTTCCGGCACGAAGACGTCATCAAAAACCACCATTGATTCACAGCCACCATAATACAAATTGCCTGTATCCGATCGATTCTGTTCAAGACGCCTCGTATCCGAGGGCTGTCGTCCGTAAATAAAGGTCACACCTTCGGTATTTGCGGGCACGGCAAAGGCCACTGCATAGTCCTTATCCTCTTCCTGGAGGGCTCTGGTCGGCATGACTATTATTTCATGCGAATTAACGCCTCCGGTGGTATGCATTTTAGCCCCGCGTACCACTATGCCCCCCTTTTTCTCTGCGACAATATGCACGTACTGATCAGGATCCTCTTGCTTCGACGGCGGCAGGCTTCGGTCTCCTTTGCTGTCTGTCATACAGGCGGCCGGTAAATAGTCGTTTGATTGTATATATTTCATGAAATCCACAAAACGGTCATGATATCGGGTTCCATATTCCTGATCCAGGTCATAAGTTATGGCATATACGCTATTCATACAGTCCAGGCCCGCGCACCGCTGAAAACAACAGGCCGTCTTTCTGCCCATCTCTCTCAGCATAAGGATTTTCTTTACAAGATCCTCGATATTGTGCTGAATATGAGTAAAACGGTTTATCGTTTCACCGGTGAGATGAGACTGCGCAGTGAATAACGGCTTCATATCCTCCTGTTCAGCCTGTTGATAGGTTTCGGCCATTGCCATTGCCGGCGGTCTTGATATGGGATGATCCGGAACGCTTGCTACCTTTTCTCCCTGAATGAAAACCCGATGCCCAAGTTCCCTCAAGCTGGACAAATACTGCTCCTTTGTCTTTAAAGCCATGGTTCCCTCCCTTTCGTCATAACTTAAGACTAAATTCCCTTCCACATATCCCGGAAAAGCTGTCTGAGGCTTTCTCCCTTGCACTCGCAAGGGGTCGTGAACATATTTGGATCCTTACTGCCGAGATGGACCAGAGTATCCATGCCGTCGTTCATCTGTTTTTCCGTGATGCCTGCGTCCTTCAGGCTTAAGGGTTCACCGATTTCTTTTTCCAGGTCCCTGATTTTTTCAATAAATTTACGGGTCCTATCCCGATTCGACCCGGCATCAATTCCAACAAATTTAGCCGCAATCTCAAGCCGTTCTAAGGGGTCCGGAGCCTTTGGGGAAGGCGGATTTGAAGAGATGTACTCAAGTGAATACGGCAACGCGATTCCCACTGCCCGGCCGTGGGGAACATGAAAAAGGGCTCCTGCCGAATGCGCTAAGGCATGGGAAAGCCCTGTATTACTGTTTCCGAAACCTAAACCGGCTATGGTGGCGGCATTCTGCATTTTTTCCCTTGCCGTAAGATCGCTGCCGTCCCGACACGCCTTGGGAAGCCACTCAAAGACCATTTTCATGGCCTGCAGGCACAGTCCGTCGCTGAAGTCGGTCTGCTGTTTGGATGTATAACCGTCCACGGCATGACCCAGGACATCTATGCCGGTGCTTGCGGTCCATTCCTCAGGCATACCCATTGTAAATTCCGGGTCCAGGACCGATAGATCAGGCACAATGTCATTATGTGCGAATATCTGTTTTTGCTTCTTGACCGTATCGGTGAGCACCGCCACCCATGTAACATCCGCACCGGTTCCGCTGGTGGTAGGCACGGACAAAAACCTCGCCTTTTGCCTCAGGTTTAGTTCGACCTTCGGTAGAATAGGTTTGCCTGCCAGTTCAGGTCTTTCATAGAGGACCCATGCCGCCTTTGCAGTATCTATGGCTGATCCACCGCCAAACCCAATGACCCATTGGGGTTCAAAATCGAGAAGGACCCTGCTGCCGGCAAGGGCCACCTCAAGAGAGGGATCAGGCTCTGCCCCGTCCCATATCCTGACCGTAAAACCCGCGTTTTCAACTGTCTCCACAAGCCTGTCGGTAAACTCTACCATGGTCTTGTCCGTAATCAGCAACGCCCTGCTGCCCTTCCCTTCCATCTCAGGTCCTAATCTCTTCAATGAGCCCCTGCCAAAAAGTACCTTCGGGCTGAGAAAATATGGCATTTCATCCTCTCCTTATATGATCTTGCCGTCTTTGGTGTCATATGGTACTGACATGCCTTAGATGTATCCGCTCAATATTTGGGGGAACTCGAATTTATGCAGACATCTCCTGTGTAACGACCGGTGTCCCGCCTATTATGGACTAACGCCGTTGTCTATTGAGTTATTACTTTTGTATATCCTTATTTTCCAACAATTGCCGGTTAGGAACTTGCCATTTCCCGTTCACATTGGAAGATGAGAAATGGGAGTCTTTACGGATTTACCAGATTTGACGGACTCGTAAAAGATCCATCAACAGGGCCCGTGTGGAGGGATTAAGTCTCGACCTGAGGCCGTTGACCCGGACAAGGGGCCTCCGGCCCCCCCAAAGTCCCCGTTTAAGGTGTCGCTTCCCACCCCCGAAGGAGGCGGCTTTCTCGACTATTTTAGTAAAACTTGTGGATTAGGTTTGCTATTTAGGCTTTCAATCCTGTGAATGCCTTCGAATTGCCAACAAAAGTCCGCTTATTGTATCACCTTCTTTTCAGATCAGAAACTTATGAAATCACTATGCCCTGCCTAAACATTAAGCTTTAGTTTATCCCTTATAATGCTCATGATCCCTCCCCGGAATCCTAAAACACAACCCATAAAAATGAGACCCATGATAAAATTCCAGCTTTCTGTGAAGTTGCTGATTATATCTCTCAGCAAAATGATTCCAAGCGCCCCCAAAACAGGTCCGAAAAGAGTACCCATTCCACCTACTATAGTCATAACCACTACCTCACCCGATGTTGTCCAATAGAGAGAGCTTAGCGGGACAAAATTGAGAAGCAGGGCATACAAGCCACCGGCCAAACCTGAAAAAAACCCTGATATGATAAAAACAATCAACCTGAATTTATCAACATCATAGCCAATGCTCATCGTACGGTCTTTATTCTCACGAAGGGCCTGAAGGGTTTTGCCAAAAGGCGAATTGACAACCCTGAGTCCTATTGTTATGGAAAGAAGGACAAAAAAGAGGATGAAGTAGTAGAGGGTTATCTCAGAGGTCAAATCCAGAGGCCCTATCGAAGGCCGTGGCACCCCTTGAAGACCGTCATCACCACCGGTCAAACCTGTCCATTTAAAGGCCGTAAAGTAAAACATCTGTGCAAAGGCAAGCGTAACCATGGTAAAATAGATACCGCTTCGGCGAATACTCAGGTATCCTACAAAAAGGGCGGCAAGGGAGCTCACGATGACACCTGCCAAAAGAGCCGGCATAACGGAGGGATACACCCGAACCAGCATGATTCCCGTAGTATAGGCTCCTATACCGAAAAAGGCGGCATGCCCAAAGGACAGCATCCCTGCGTAACCCAGAACCAGGTCGTAGGACATTGCAAAAAGAGCAAAGACAAGTATCTCGCTCGCCAATGCCGTATAGGGCGTTAAATAAGGAAATAGTAAGGACAGCAGGACAGCCGATGACAGCGTTATTATTTTCTTCTTGGACATTGCGCTATCAATCATGAAACGCCTCTCTTCCGAATAGTCCGCGGGGCCTCACGAGTAAAAACGCGGCCATAAATAAGTAGATAAGGGTATTGGCAATAGGCGGCCAGACCATTATACCCATAGCAATGATTTCCCCGACAATAAGCCCTCCGATTATGGAACCCGCGATACTTCCCATACCCCCTATTACCACCACCACAAAGCAATCGATCAGAAAATCCATTCCCATCAAGTGGGTCACATTCTGAATAGGGGCTACCAACACCCCCGCCAGCCCGGCCAGCCCTATACCCAGGCCAAATACCAATGTAGTGATCCTTGAAATATTTATTCCCAGGGCATCGACCATCTGGCTATTATCCGTGCCGGCTCTAATGAGAGCCCCTAATCTGGTCTTGGATAAAAAGAGCCACACACCCAGAGAGCAAAGGGCTGTGACTATTATTAAAAAAAGACGATATTTGGGATAATACATAAACCCAAGATTTACCGCCCCCATGAGTGATTCAGGCGTATTAAACGGAACCCCCATGCTGCCGAATATCATCCGGATAATATCCTGGAACGCCATCATCAGGCCGAACGTAAACAACATGACGTAAAGTGGGGGCAATTTGTAGAGGCGGCGAAAAAAGAATACTTCGCAGGCAGCGCCGAAAGCTCCCATGAAAATCGGTCCAAAAATAAAAGCTATCCAAAAATTAGGGAAGATGTAGGATGTTATAGTGTAGGCTGCATATGCCCCGAGCATGTAAAAGGCCCCATGAGCAAAATTGATAATACCGAGCATACCAAAAATGATTGATAAACCGAGTGAGAGAAGTACATAGACGGAACCCAGAATTAGCCCGTTAAAAAGCTGCATGCCGATAAACTGCGCGCTCATTGAATATCCTCGATTTTATCAAGGCGGTGGAAAGACCCTGAAAAAACGTGAACCCCGAATTTCTTCGGGATTCACGCGCTTAATTCCTATTGTATTAAAATCCGCCCATATTGCAGCCGGTTTTTCCTACAGGCTCGTAGGCATCTTTTGCCGAAACAGAGCCCACAAACTCAAAGAAATCCCAAGGCTCCTTGATCTCTTCCTTTCTCTTGGCTCTAATTATATTGGCATCTGCAACCTTCATATGGTTGTCCGGACGAATATAACCGGGATTTGCAAATATATCCCTGAAGGTATGCCCTTCCAGTTTCTCGATTACCGGCTTGGCATCCTTTATCCCTGCACGTTTTACCGCCTCCAGATACTGGGTAACAGCGCTGTAGGTAGCAGCATTCATCCAGTTGGGCGGCTTGTTGAATTTCTTTTGCCATTGGGCCACAAATTTCTGTGCTCCCGGATTCTGGCTTTTCCAGTACCAGGGCGCGGCTCCATAATCATCAGCAAACACGTCCGGGCCAACCGCCTTAATCCCTTCGATAAAAAACAAGGCGTGAATAATTTTGACTTTTTTCTTTAACCCGAACTCATTTGCCTGCTTTGTAGAATTCACACCGTCTTTACCCGCGTTCAAAAGGACCAGAACGTCCGGATTAGCATTCATGGCCTTCAGGATGTAAGGGCTAAAATCAGAAGTGCCCAGGGCCACCATATCATTTCCAAGAAGCGTTCCGCCCCGGCTCTTCAAGGCATTTTTAAAGTTTTTAAGAAGGCTATGACCCCAGGCATAATCAGCGGTGATTGTATACCACCTTTTACCCAGATTATCCGCAGCCCAAAGTCCTGCGGCTGTGGCCAACATGTAATCATTATAGCCCCAGTGAAAGGTATATCTATGGCAGTCAGAGCCGTTAAGCCGGGTTGTACCCGATCCAATAGGGAAGAAAAGTTTCTTATGAATCCGTGCCTGATTGGAAACAGCTAACCCTGCGGCACTGTTAGGACAATCAATTATGACGTCCACCTTTTCCTTTTCATAAAGTTCCTTGGCTTTTTGATTAGCCACATCAGGTTTACACTGATGGTCACGGTATACGAACTCGATATTCTGTCCCAGCAATTTGCCGCCAAAATCCTCTATGGCCATCCTGGCCGCATCAACGTTCTTGGCCGTTATGCCCGCATAAGGGCCTGACATATCGGTGAGTACCGCTACTTTCACCGGATCGGCCGCTACAGCAGGTGAAACTATCAGAGCCGAAATCCCCGACACCATTAAAAAAACAACCAAAACACCAAAAATTTTGTTATACTTTTTCATTGTTACCTCCTAAAATGGCATTCCGTTAAATTCATCATAAAGCCAGGGCCTCGAGTAGATACCATCACCTCCTTACTCCTCAGAGACACGTTATATTGAATTGTTTCCTTTCGTGTTTACCTGCTAACCTTTTCGTTACACCCCCAGATATCTTGTTTGGATTTCCTTATCTACCCCAAAATCATCATTATCTCCCCGATAAGCTATCTTTCCTTCATAAATAATATGGTGCTTATCAGCCACATTTATTGCAAACCGTGTATTCTGCTCCACCAATAGAACCACGACTCTACTCTTTTTTATCTCCTGCAGTATCTTACCTATTTCCAGCACAAGGAAAGGCGCCAGACCCTCAGTAGGCTCATCCAGCATCATCAACTTGATGTCCATAGTGAGTACACGGGC
Source organism: Desulfobacteraceae bacterium (assembly GCA_030666795.1). Lineage (GTDB taxonomy): Bacteria > Desulfobacterota > DSM-4660 > Desulfatiglandales > Desulfatiglandaceae > JAIOSR01. Next base: position 6,807 of record DAOUXC010000019.1, on the reverse strand, counting down.
AATGGCCAGCATTTGCTGCTCACCTCCGGAGAGTTGTGAACCTTTATGATGTAATCTCTCTTTTAAGACAGGAAAATACTCATAGATTTTCTCAAGACCCCATAGTCTCTTTCTGTTCTTTTTCGTCGGCAAATTAAGATTTTCCAACACGGAAAGACTTGGAAAGATTGCCCTTTCCTCAGGAACATAACCCAGACCTAATGATGCTATCTGATGCGGTCTTTTTCCAACCATTTCCTCGTTACCAAAGAGAATGCTCCCCTCTTTTGGGGGCACAATTCCCATGATGCTTTTGAGCGTAGTACTCTTTCCGGCCCCATTACGTCCTAAAAGGGTAGCCAACTCTCCGTCTTTTACCTCAAAGGAAATGCCTTTTAGGATATGGCTATCCCCGTAAAACGTATTTACGTCCTGGAGGCGGAGCATTTAATATCCTCCCAAATATGCCTGTTGCACTTTTTCGCTTTTTCTGATTTCAGAAGGGCTGCCTTCTGCTAAAATGCGCCCCATATACAACACCGTCACAAGATCTGAGACAGAAAGTACGATATCTATATTATGCTCAATGAGGATCACCGGCATTTCCTTGGAAATGTCGGATATCAATTGAATTACTTTTTGGGAGTCCTTTTTATCCATACCGGATGTCGGCTCGTCGAGAAGGATCATCTTTGGATCGGTTGCGAGGGAAATGCCTATATCAAGCCCTCTCTGCAGACCGTATGAGAGATTTTTGGCCAATGAATCGGCGGCATCAGAGAGACCTACACGCCCCAGGATCTCTTTAGTCTTACTATCCACCCCTTTGAGTTTCTTAAATGAGCGCAAAAAATTATAGGAGGCTTTAAGTCTTGACTGAACTGCTATACGCACATTCTCATATACGGTAAGATCAGGGAAAATACTCGTGATTTGAAAAGACCGGGACATCCCTAATTGAGAAATTTCATACGGGGGTAAATTGGCAATCTTCTTACCCAGGTAGAAAATATCACCGGTCGTTGGCTTCAGGAATCCGGTAAGTAAGTTAAAAAGTGTTGTTTTTCCTGCCCCGTTGGGACCGATAATAGAATGGACACCGGCCCCAACTTTAAGATTTACATTATCGACCGCCCTCAGGGCCCCAAAATTTTTGCTCAGGCTCTCGGTGTAGAGAACTACTTCGTGGGACTGCACATTCTCATCCTCTAATATTATTGTTTAGTCGTTGTCTAAAAAAATCATAAGCGAATCACAGTGCCTGATTTCAAACCGCTAAATTGTTAAAAGCTGAGAAATTAAACATGCAAACGATACAATTGAGAGGACCCAGGAGGCTGTCCGAGAATAGACCTATAGCCTTTCGTTATATGCGTGGTATCATTCATTAGATACCCGACTTGTTACGAGATCTTCAACATTACCATGAATGAAATAAGTAAGCCCTTGCAAGGAGGCTGCGACATTCCTGGGTTTTTCTAAAGGGCTAAAATGGGATGCATGAAAAGAAGCTGATAAATTATGGAATTTACAAGATTTTTTGAAGCTCATCCTTTGAAACCTTGTATGTTTCGTCGAACTCTTTCCAGAACTTTTTGTCCTTGTTTTTCCATCCATGTCCGAATCGGTCATCAAAGTAAGATCCCAAACTCGCGAACCAGTTGCCTGACTTTTCAATTCCCTTTTCCTGGGCAAGGAATATTTCTTTCAGATAAATGTCAATATCACTTATTTTATCCTTGGGGATATAAGACTTGGCGCCAAGCTTCACGGAATCAACCAGATTATCAGGATTCAGGCCATGGGCCGTTAGCATTACGGCCGGGATGTTTCTTTTCATGGCAATTTTCAACAGATCAAATCCTCTGACACCCATAATGTCCAAAATCACCGCATCATAAACCCTGCTCTCCAAAAGCTCCCTGGCAAATTCATACGTGTCGGCAGTTTCCATATCACACTCATCAAGCATTTCTTTAAGTGTATCCAGCACATCGGCTTCATCGTCCACTGCAAGAATCTTTTTTCCTTTCAGGATATCATTTTCAGCCATGATCGCTAATTCTCCTTATCTAAAATGTCTTGGAATCGGAAACGGTCAATCTTCATAAAAAATTGTTTGGCAAGTTAATTGTTCACCATCCGTAAAAGCAGAATTATCACAATATTATAGGAACATCGTTTTATAGTCAAGCTTGAACTCGACGACATTACGGAACATATTTTCCTTTCAAGTAAAATTTTTTCATAATTATAGACTATCGCCTATCTCCTGTAAAAAAATATTTGACAACATGAGAGCCCTGATTTATAAATCTTCAAAAAGAGACCGACCGGTCTGGTTTTTTTACAAGGTGAACAGAATGTCCTCCATGGAACTTAAAGAAAAAATAATCGCTGAATCCCTGAAGCTCTTTTCCTTAAAAGGATTCTTGAACACTTCCATTCAGGACATAATGGAGACGGCCAATACGTCTAAGGGGGGGCTTTACAACCATTTTAAGAGCAAAGAAGACCTTCTATCCGTAGTATTGGAAGAGGCTCGAAAAATCTGGCGTGAAAACAATCTTGCAGGCCTGGATCAAATAGAAAAACCTGTTGAAAAACTCAAAAAACTGCTGGAGAATTACAGAGATCGTTATCTGAAAGACACAACAAAACTACCCGGTGGCTGCATTTTTGTTACCCTTTCCGTGGAACTGGATGATCAAAGGCCTCATCTTATTCATGAAATCAACAGGGGATTTGCAGGGCTCAAGACAATGATCAAAGATTTTCTGGATCAGGGAAAGAGTGCCGGGGATCTGAGGAAGGACATAGACACAAAAGCGGTCACCGAGATGATCTTTTCAATAATATTAGGAGCGGCCGTTATTTATGGCGTGGAAAAAGGGTCATCAGCCGCGGACAATTCGATCAATGCCGTTATCAGGTATATTGATGGACTGGTTGATTAATTTAAATAGTGCTCATCCAGAAATTGGTTGTTTCTGGATGGAAACTCAATAGGTAAAAAAATCTAATACAAGGAGGGAAAAATGGCTTTAATGACACCGGAACAATTTGAGGAGAGCTTGAAGGAGATCAAACCGAGGGTTTTCATGAATGGGAAACAGGTGGAAAACATCCTTGAAAACAGGAACACCCGTACCGTAATAGAGGCCAATAAGGCGAGCTATGAATGGGCACTTGACCCCAAGTACAAGGATATTATGACATGTTATTCCCCTTTGATTGATGATGTGGTCAATCGTTACACGTACGTGAGTGCCAGCAATGAGGATCTGGTGAAAAAGGCCAACGCAGGGACCTTCACCGCAGAAATGTTAGGGACCTGCATATACCGTTGCGTGGGGTATGACGCCTTTCATTCCTTAGCCGCGACTACATGGGAGATGGACAAGGAGTTAGGAACGGAATACCATCCCCGGTTTATGGAATACCTGAAGATGGTTCAGACCAAGGACCTTTCCGTAGCCGGCGCCCTGACTGAGCCAAGGGGAAGCCGTAGCAAAAAGACCTTGGACTGGAAGGACCCGTATCTATCTCTGAAGGTAGTTGACAAAAATGACGACGGTATTGTGGTTCGAGGGGCCAAGATCAATATCAGCGGGGCCTATGCCAGCCACGAGATGGTGGTATTGCCCCAGGCCGCTCATTTCGAGGGAGAAGAAGACTATGCCGTGGCATTTGCCACACCCGTTGATGCCGAGGGCATTACCTTTGTGTGCCAGTACACCCCCTACTCGGCTGAAAGGGATCTGGCCGATGATCCCGAGGAGTTGGGTAATCCTCTTTATGGCCAGCGCGAGACCTCCATGGTGATATTTAATGATGTCTTTATTCCCTGGGACCGTGTATTTCACTGCGGAGAATATAAATACTCGGTAAAACTGGTGACACGTTTTGCCAAGACCCATCGTATGACCTGCGGAGGCACATGTAAGGTGGGTTTTATGAATCAGATCATAGGGGCATCAAAACTGATCCAGGAGTACAAGGGGCTTGAAAAGGCCACCCATATCAATGAACAATTGGCGGAGATGGTGGTCCTGAGAGAGACAGGCCGGGCCTGTGGCCTGGCTGCGGCCCGAAAAGGCGCTGAGGAGCCCGAAGGTTCCGGGGTATTTTTGCCGGATGAAATGATGGGCAATGTCTCCAAGCTGAATGTGTGCAATGCCTTCTGGCGCGTCATGGCCCTGGCAGGTGACATCGGTGGCGGGCTGATTGTAACTCTCCCTTCACTTAAAGAGCTGAAAAACCCGGAAGTCAAGAATTATGTTGAGGAATTTTACAGCTTTGGATCGGATGAACCCACGAAAAACATCATGAAGGTGCATAAGCACCTGCAAAACTGGACGGCAGGGCTTCATGGTGTGGGGACCTGGCACGGGGCCGGACCGGTCATGGCCCAGAAGATCATGCTCCAAAGGGTCATCAATTATGACCACGAAAAGGAACTGGTTAAAAAGACCTTGAACCTTGAGTAAAAGATAAATAATCGAGTATAACGTCAATAACCACCCTGACCTCTCCCCCTAAGGGGGAGAAGGTTAGGTGAAAACCGGAAGATATTTCGTAGATACGTTAACGGCTGAGAAAGCAACCGGATACCGGGGCAGATCCTCTTTGGGAAAGGGAATGGCAAATGGAAACATACACTGGAAAAAAGCGCGTTTCGGCCGCCTTTAAGAAAACGTTCACCGAACAAGAGATAGAGGTTGACAGGATTCCGGTCTATCCCTTTATGGGACAGTTCAGCGCCCAGCTCATTGGGGCCTCTATCAGGGAGTTTCTGTTAGATCCTAAGGTCTTTGTGAAGGCCCAGATAGCCGCTTATGAGCGCTACAAGCCGGATGTCTTGCTCATGCAGTGGGACCTGCTCATGGATGTGGAGGCCCTGGGTAATGTTCTCAGGTTTCCCGAAGACAGCTTGTGCATCTCCACTGAGATGGCATTGGAAAACAAGGGAAAGCTGAGCAGTCTCAAATCTGCTGATCCCAATAAGGATGGCCGCATGCCCAATTATCTGGAGGCCGTGGTCGAGGCCAGAAGCGCTATGCCGGGAATTTCCGTATCCCCGGTAATTGCAGGGCCCTGGACCATAGCCATAGGCCTCAGAGGGGCCACAGAACTCATAATGGATGCCATGAAGGACCCGGACTATGTCCATGAGCTCATGCAATTCTGCACCATGCAGTCCATCAGATTTGGAGAGGCCCTCGTTGACCTGAAAATTGGACCCAACTATTCCGAGGCCCCGGCGTCATGCAGCCTTATTTCTCCCAAAATGTATCGGAAATTCATTTTTCCTTACCACAAACAGCTCGTGGACCACTTTAAAGAAAAAAAAGTGGGCGTGGGGCTTCATGTCTGCGGATATACCGATCCCATCCTGGAAGACATGGTCAATACGGGAGTTACCAATCTCAGCATTGATGCCCCCACGGATCTTGCCAAGGCGGCAGAGGCAACCAGAGGCAAGGCTGTCCTCATAGGCAACGTAAATACCAACCTTTTCTTTTCCGGCACCAGGGAAGAGATGAAACAGGCAATACAGGATTGTCTTGACAATGCTCCAAAGGACAGCGGATATATCCTCGCCTCAGGCTGCGAAGTGCCGGGTGTAGCACCACCCGAAAAGGTAGACTGGTTCATGGAAATAGGCAATGAATTGACCCGATAAAGACCCACTGGCCCCGCCTAAAACGGGGCCTTTTTTTCCCAGTTCTGACCTCCCAACCAACCCCTGCCGGGAGATGATCATTTTTTTAAGCAACCCCGACTTCCCGAACTCATTGCCTGCATCAGGCATCAGTTAGAAAAACTTTAATATCGACCTTCGGAACCACCTTGTGGTTTTCTTTCAAAAAAGGTAACGTTTTGACTGTTTGAAATAAATAAACCGTTCACCTCCCAACGAGAGAAAAACGCAATTGTCGCATTTTATCCGAGACAAACACAAACATGGCTTTCAAGAAGAACAGGATATCCTGCAGATATTGAACAACCTGCCTGATGGCCTTTTTACAATGGATATGGGCGGCACGATTACATACTTTAATGCGGCCGCCGAACAGATTACCGGTCTGCCAGTCTCCCATGCCATCGGCATGAAGTGCAGGCAGGTATTTAATAGTCCTGCATGCGAGACCGACTGCCCTTTGCAAAGGATCGCTCGGACGGAAAAAGAAGTCTACAACCGGGAGGTTACGGTAGCCAGAGCAGATGGAAAAAAAGCCCCTGTTATCTGTAGTTTTTCCAGACTGAAGGGACCCAATGGAAATGTGGTCGGGGGTATGGAGGTTTTCATCGATATCTCTCATCGAAAGCACCTTGAAAACGACCTAAGGCTTTCCGAGAGGAAGTATAGACGTATCTTTGAAGGCTCCAAAGACATGATCATGATTATCGCCAAGGACGGTGCCATCAAGGACGTAAACCAGGCCGGCGTGGATCTGCTTGGATATTCAAGTAAGCAGGAGTTGCTTGAACTACAATCCGTGGAAGAGATATACGACAACCCGAAACACTGGCAGGTGTTCCAAAAACAGATCCACCGGGACGGATTTTTTAAGGATTTTGAGGCGGGGTTCAAGAAAAAGGACGGGGCCCGCCTGCCCTGCCTGATCAGCGGCACCGCGGACAGGGGCAAGGACGGCAAAATTACGGGCTACGAAAGCATTGCCAAAGATATCACGGCCCGCAAGGACGCCAATAGAAGGTTTCGAAAGCGACACCGGGGATTGTGGGTCTTGAAATTGGTCGCCTTCGCCATGAACAAAGCCCGGGGTCTGGATGAAAACCGCGAGACCGCCCTGACAAAGG
>DAOUXC010000213.1 GCA_030666795.1 Desulfobacteraceae bacterium | reverse complement strand
TGAGACTTAAATCTCTTACCCTCCCTGCCCAAAACCAGGCATTCACATCCGGGAAGTGAGTTAATGAAACGGGTACCGGTCGTGGGATTCATGACAAAAACGCTCGTTGAGAGGGCGTCCGCGTCCATGGCCGTGTTGGCCAGAACCGATACGCTTGTGCTCAACTCGGGAGAGAGTCCTGTTCTGGGATCCACGATATGGTGGAACATCTTTTCCCGGTCATAATAGACCTCATAGTTGCCGGAGGTGGCCACGGCGCCGCTGGTCATGTGGATGATGTCCGGATACTTCTTCTTTTTCAGGGGATCCTGGATGGCCACGGTCCAGGGCTTCCTGTCCTTCCTGACGCCCATGGTCCTGATATCGCCGCCCGCGTTGATGAGATGGTTCTTTATCCCATGCCCGGCAAGCACGCCGGATGCCCTGTCAACAATATAGCCCTTTGCGATTCCGTCCAAAGTAATCCCCATACCGGGCTTTTTAAATCGGACGTTGCGCCCTTTCAGTTCAATCTTGTCCGAACCCACCAGTTCAAAGGCCTTTTCTAATTCCGTCTCACCGGGTCTTGTCCCTTTCCCGTTTTTAAAGCTCTTCTTAAAGAGGTCTACAATCGGTTTGACGGTCATGTCAAAGGCGCCATGACTGCTTCGGTAGTAGTCCATCGCACTGGCAACCACGTCCGCAACTTCAGGCGGAACGTCTGTCAGGAAGCCTTCTTTGTTTAGCTGGGCCACTGCCGTCCTGTCATCAAAACGGCTCATGGATCGGGTCAAACAATCAATTTCTTCAAAAGCCAGGCCCAAGGCCTCTTCCGCCTTGTCTTTAGATGTATGAACAAGGGTCATGGAGACAAAAGTCCCCATGGCTAATCGGGTCCTGGAGACCTTATACCTTTTACGATTGAGCTTTACCGCCTCGGCCGCGACAGGAATGATTCCCGTTGAAGCCAGACCCAAACCAAGCATGCCGGAAACTCTCAAAAAGGACCTCCGGTTCATGGTCCCGGGTATTTGGCCAGGGGAGTTTTGTTTTTCCATGGTGTTCCTCCTCAATTTAACTTCTCAGGCAGCGGCGGTTTTTACCTGCTGCACGTTTTTTTCTTCTGAACTGAAGTGACGGAAGATATTCCGGGGGCATTTCTCCACGCATATCTCCTCACATTCCGGACCATACTCCATGCATTTCTTGTGGTCAATCTTTACAACATTATCCTCTAACGTGACGGCCTCGGCAGGGCAGGATTTTACGCACATCTTGCAGGAAATGCAACCCACCTGGCACAATTGTTTTACCGTCTTGCCCGGGTCCTTTGTACTGCACGGAACCCATACCCTAGCCTTCAGGGGCATCAATTCGATAATTTTTTTGGGGCAGGTGCGCACACAGGTCCCACAGCCCACACAAAGTTCAGGGTCCACCACCGGAAAATTATCTTTCATTGTAATGGCATCAAAAGGACAGACTTCGGCGCATTCACCAAGGCCCACGCATGCGTATTGGCAGGCCATGGGACCGCCAAAGGCCAGGTTCGCACCGGTGCACGAATCATGGCCTATGTAGTGTTCTTTTTTCCGGACCTGGCCCTCAACCCTGGAGCACCTTATGACGGCAATTATGTCTTCCATCGTCGCCATCTTCTTGCCGGTGATCTCTGCCACCATTGCAGCCACTTCAGCTTTTCCCGGAAAACAGAGATTGGGCGGGACATCAGGATTATTTACCACCTCTTCCGCATAAGCTTCGCACCCGGCAAAGCCGCAGCCCCCTCATTGTGCCCCGGCTAAAACATCCAGGACTTCCTCGACCCTGGGATTGACCTCCACGGCAAACTTGTGGGCCGCAAGGGCAAGACCGATTCCAAAAAAAAGGCCGATACAACCCAGTACGGCTAATCCGCCTAAGGCCATTTTAATATGTAAAGGGTCCATTTGAACTCCTAAAAAATCGACATACCGGAAAAACCCATAAATGCCAAGGCAAACAGGCCCGCGACCACGAAGGCGATGGGCAGGCCACGGTATGTAGTTGGAACATTAGCAAGATCCAGCCTTTCACGCACGGACGACATCAGAAAAAGGGCAATCAAAAACCCGAGCCCCGCGCCAAGGGCAAGCATCAGGCTCTCCCAGCCGTTGTATTCATTGTCAGCAAGAATCAACGGGACGGCAATGACAATACAATTTGCAATGACGAGAACTAAGTACACCCCGAAGGCCTTGAAGAGAGCCGGGTTTAGCTTTCTCAAAATAGTATCCACGGCCTGGACCGAAAGGGATACCAGGCCTATAAAAACAACGATCTGCAGGAAGTCCAGCCTGTAGGGCTTGAGCACGAACTGGTAAAGAAACCACGCCATCATGGCGCTGAAAACGATAACGATGGTAAATGTGATACCCATGCCCACGGCAGTGGATTTTTTCTGAGATGTCCCGAAAAATACGCATAACCCCAAATATTTGGTAAACACAAAGTTGTTGATGATCATGGCCCCGATAAGAATGGAAAAGAGATATCCGAAATAAAGCTTTTTCACTTTCACGAAGGCCGTGCCCAGGGATTTTCCCTCGGATATGATTTCGCTTATGTTCAGGATATGGGGCTGATCCTGATTCAGGTCTTCCTCAAAGGTTAAGACAACCGTCCTTTTGTCCGGGCTGACGCTCACCTTCCCTATCTTCAATTTTATATCAGGGTCCGGTTTCTCGTAAATACTGTAATTACCTGTATTTTGAGCCCATGCCTCATCAACGGGACCCGCAAAAACAATGACGATACTATTCGTGTCTTTGAACGCCGTCTTTTTTATAAATCGATGTTCCTGCTTACACCCGCCCAAAAGGATAAGTCCCAGAACAGCTAAAACACTTAAAATCAGATATTCCCGTCTGAAGATTTTCATATTTCTTTAGCCCTTCTTTTTCCGGTTATAGGCCAGTTCAACATAATTGTATATGGCCATCATAATGCCTACACAAAAGAAACCGGCTGCCGGGAGAACAAAGAAAAGGAGCGGCTTGAAACCCAGAATGTCGTAACCGAAAAGTGTGCCCATACCCAGAAGTTCCCTGACGAAACCGAGAGTCATCATTGCAAACATAAACCCCAGCCCCATTCCCACACCATCCCAGAAAGATGCTGGAACCGAGTTTTTGCAGGCAAACATTTCGAGCCGCATGGTGATAATGGCAAAGGCCACGATCAGCTTCACAAAAATACCCATCTCCTTATAGGCCGCGGGCATATAAGCGGCCAGGACCAGGTCTATGACCGTCACCCACGTGGCAATGGTCAAGGTGTAAGTGGGGATCCGGATTTTGGGGTGAATAAAGTTCCTGATGACCGATATGGTACAACTCGAAAAGACCTGCACGAAAAGAACGGCGATTCCTAATAGAAGACCGTTCATAACAGTGGTGCTGATTCCCACGGCAGGGCACATGGAAAGGGCTAAACGAAAAATGGGGTTTTCGTTCAATATGCCGTTAACAACCAATTGGGAATTTGTCTTTGTTGTAGCTGGCACTATTGTCTCCTTCAACTACTGACGACTCTTTACGAATTCGTCAACTACTCAACCTAATTTCAAAACGTCACCGGAATCCTTTGGCCGGCAATGACGCTGTCCAGTATATTAACGCGATAGGTAAATTTCTTTATGATGGTTTTAACACCCACGGTCACGGACCGGCTCGAAATGGTCGCTCCGGTCAGGGCGTAGATGTCCTTATCCTGATACTTGCTCTTTATCTCCGCAATCTCTTTTCTGGATATCATGTCCTCTTTTGTCTTATCTGCTTCCAGATATCTAAAGTATTCATCCGGAAGGGGTTCCTTAACCACCTTGAGTCCCTTGATTTTTTCAAAGGACTTGTCCCTGAACTGGTTCTTGAAATATGCCTGCTCGATTTCACCGCCCAGGCCGGGGTCCTCCTCATGTTCCATGATCTCAAGACCCATTATTTTAAAAGAGGGGTCCAACGCCAACATGACTTCAATAAAGGTCTTGAACCCGGGAAATGCCCCGGGAAGCAGGTAGGCTAAGCGCTTACCTCCCAATTTGGCGATAATGGTGGAATCCGCATACGTAAAAGTCCTGGGTGGCTTGATCACGGCCCTCAATGCCGATTTTCGGTCGGGCTCTTCTGCGACCTTTTCCGGAGCTATATCCAGCCTGAGACGCTCAACAAACTCCCCTTTCAGATTAATAACCAGCAACTCATAACCTTCCTTATCTTCATGGGCAACAGGTACCATATAACCTAAATTTTTGGTTTTCTCATCTTCAATGATATACCGGTACATGGTAAAGAGCCTGAGGTCCGAGGGCGCGGGATTTGCCTTGTTATATCCCAACAAGCCGAGTACGGTTTCATGGACATTGAGGTGCTCATTATGTTTTTTTGCCTTGTCAGTGATGGCAAAAACCGTGCCCATAACAAAAGCGGCAACGATGCATGAAACGGTCAGGCTGACGACTATCCGTATTATTTCCTTCATTTTTCAGCACCCTTTGGCGGCGCAAAACGTTTGGGTTTGAACCATGTCTCAAAGGCGGGCGTGAGGGGGTTCATGAGCAGGATGGCATAACAGACCCCTTCCGGATACCCGCCTTTCAGGCGAATAAGAACGGTCAGGGCGCCCACGCCGGCACCGAAAATAAGCTTCCCTGTTTTCTGGGTCGGAGAGGTCACATAATCGGTAGCCATGAAAAAGGCCCCTAATATGACACCGCCGGAAAGAACTGCCAGTAAAGGGTTGCCCGTAAATAGCTTCTCCCCGCCAAATACCCAGGTAAAAAAACCCACAGATACGATCACCGAGATCGGTATATGCCAGGTGATATATTTCTTATACAGGAGATAAATGCCACCGATAAGAAGCAGCAGAGCGGATGTCTCGCCAATGCACCCGGGACGCCAGCCAATAAAAAAATCACTATAAATAGTAGACAGGGACCCGAATTTTTCAAGAACCGCCGCCATGCCGTAATGCTTCAGCACATAGAGCGGTGTTGCAGTGGAGACCGCGTCTATTCCCGTACCCATATATTTGAAGACTGCCGCATCGCGAATGGGTGTAAGCCAGGCCGAGGTCATGGCAACCGGAAAAGTGGCCAGTAGAAATGCCCGACCGATCAGGGCGGGGTTGAAAATGTTGAACCCGATGCCACCCAGGAGGTGTTTGGCCACGTAAATGGCCATGATTGCACCTAATATGGGAATCCAGTAAGGCACGCCGGGAGGTATAATATAGGCCATAAGAAGCCCTGTAATCACGGCACTCCCATCTCTGATGGTTATGGGGCGATGAAGGAGTTTCTGAGAAATCGCCTCTGTGGCAACACAGCTTATGACGCTGATCAGTGTAATGATCAGGGTCTGCAGGCCAAAGATAAAGACAGACAAGATGAGCGGGGGCAGCAGGCAGGCCACCACGGTCCACATGATCTTTTCCACCGATTCCCTGCTTTTCACATGCGGAGAAACAGAGACTGTCCACAAGGGGGATTCGGACACAGGAAGGGTGCTCTCTTTTACCTGTTCTTCGATGACGCTACTCCTTACCTAAGGTTAAGCGGTTCAACGTTCAGGGTTCACGGTTTCAACCCAGAGCCATGAACCATTGTCCATGCTAAGACCACTCAAGCGGTTCAGGAAAACATGAATTTAACAGTCCACTCTTCGGAAAAGAACCATTGAACCGTGAACCTGGAACTTTGAACCTGTGTTACTGCAATTTTTATTATTTTTTCGCCTTCATTTTGGCAAGGCGAATAAACTGCACAAGGGGCCGTTTGGCCGGGCATACAAAGGCGCAACAGCCACACTCAAAACATTCGAACACACCGAACTGGGAGGTGTCCTGTGCACGTCCCGCTTCCACATAGATACCAATCTCATTCGGCGAAAGACCCATGGGGCAGGCATCCAGGCACCACCCGCAGCGGATGCACTGGCCATGGGGACGAATGTCTATCTCTTCGTCCGAAAGGAAAAGGACACCGGAGGTCGTTTTGGTCACCGGCATATCGAGCGTGGATACGGCAAAACCCATCATGGGTCCGCCCATCAAAACCTTGGACAACTCCGGTTTTGTCCCTCCCAAAAAGGAGACGATATCGCTTAATTTGGTACCAACCCTGACCAGCAGATTTGCAGGCCGGTTAATACCCCTTCCGGATATGGTGATTACCTTCTCGTAAAGGGGCTTATCGAGTACCACCGCATCGTAAACGGCTCTTGTCGTTCCCACGTTCTGTACGATGACACCCACGTCAAAAGGAAGCCCGAAACCGGGAACCCGGCGGCCGGTAATGCTTTCTATAAGCTGCTTTTCGGAACCTTGGGGATATTTGACCTGCAGGGGATCAACGTATATACGAAAACCGTTGGAAGAGTCCTTTGCCTTTTTTTGCAATGCCTCTATGGCATCCGGTTTGTTCGCCTCGACACCTATATGACATTCCTTTAGCCCTAATATGCTCGAAAGTATCTTAGCCCCCTCAATAACTTGATCAGGGTGTTCAAACATAACGCGGTGGTCAGTGGTCAGGTAAGGCTCACATTCAGCTCCGTTTATGATCAAGGGATCCACATTTGCCTCGGGAGGCGGTGAAAGCTTCACATGAGTGGGAAAACCGGCCCCGCCTATCCCCACAATTCCGGCCTTTTTGATTCTGTCAATCAATTCATCCCT
>DAOUXC010000302.1 GCA_030666795.1 Desulfobacteraceae bacterium | reverse complement strand
GATTCGTTTTTACTATTTCCTCAAGGCCCGGTTCATAAATGGGGAGTTCGTCCGAGTTCCACTGGGCAATGCGGGTGGGGTTGATATCCACAATCGTCACCTTGTATTGAGGGCACTTGCAGGCAATCATGGCCAAGGTTGGACCGCCCACATAGCCCGCTCCGATGCAGAGGATGTTTTTTTCAAAGGTCATTTTTTAAGCGCCTCCTGTTCAAATTCAGAGTGCAGAGCGCAAACATGAAATCCGTGAAAAGGGTCTTAGCAAATGTTATTTTCAAAAGTCACTCAGAAACTATCTGTAAAATACCTCACCCTTGCAACGGAGTTTAATCCCGGATTTTCGACGGGCAAAAATGTTACCTATTCTTAGTGTGCTGTATGCTCAGGTTAAGGGACATCAGGCATTGCGCCCGACAGAATTGCGGCCGGAACCTCCTTCACCATGCGCATCGCCTCCTCATAATTCCCCAAGATTTCTGCCGCATGCTCAACCGCCCGGGATAATACCGGCGGACGATTATGAACACCGTGGGCATCGCTTGCAATAATATGTACCAATCGTTTTTTTAACATGATCTCGGCCGCCCTTTTAACACCCCCCCCAAAGTCTCCGGTGATGCTCATTGCCGTTACCTGGCTCATTGCACCCATGGAAACCATGTCATAAAGTATGTCCAAGTCATGTTGTATAATGCCATTCCGTTCCGGATGTGTAATAATGGGTGTGATGCCGTTCAATTTCAAAGAAAAGATCTCATCTTTCACACCTTTAGGTATTGCCTGTGAAGGCAACTCCAACAGCATGTATTTTTTAGCATCGTTGATTGTCAGGGCATCGCCGGAGTCAACCATTTCCAGTAGATGAGGGCAAAGATGTACGTCGGAGGCGGCACACAATTCAATCTGAATCTGGTTGATTGACAGTATATTCTGAAGGGCCGCTACTTTTGAAATAATCTCCCTGGCAGGGTTCAAGTAAATGCCGTTTAAGGTATGGGGTGTAGCCACAATTGTGTGAATACCGTCTTCCACGGCGCGTCTTGCCATGGCAAGGCTTTCCTTTTGGGACACTGGCCCGTCATCAATACCGGGCAGGATGTGACAATGCAGGTCTATCAAGCTATATAATCGCTCCACCAAAAAGGTCTATGCTTCTTCGGTATATTGATCTTTTGATTTCTTCCACAAGACATACTAATAATTTTGTGGAGTAAAAAAAGCAAGAACAAACCACTGTATTCAATGATAATGTCTAAGTGGGAGAAAAACCAGGTGTGGTGGAACGGTTATGCCCCCGTACGGGGTCGTAACCGACTGTGCAACCAATAATTAGGTCTCGTCCGGAAACTAATGTTTTTGGATCCGCGCTATCGGCCGTCAGCTTTGGGCTTTCAGCAAAGGACACTAAAAACAAGGTGTTGGCTGATTGCCTGCCCCGTGAAATTGAAAACCATTTCACTGGGGCTGAGCGCTGAAAGCTCCATCCGGAAATTGGTTGTTTATGGCTGGACATTAATTAAAGATCATCTGGCGAACCGATCCTTCCCAGGACGGCTGAGGAAGCCGCCAGGGCCGGACTTGAGAGATATACCTCACTTTTCGGGTGCCCCATGCGACCTACAAAATTCCTGTTTGTAGTTGAAAGCGCCTTTTCTCCCTCTGCCAAAACCCCCATGTGACCCCCCAGGCACGGACCGCAGCAGGGCGGACCAATGACCGCTCCTGCATCCAGCAGGATTTCAACAATTCCCTCCTGAATCGCCTTTTTATAAACGAGGGGGGACCCGGGGATCACTATCAGGCGAGTACCACGGGCCACTGTTCGGCCTTTCAGCAGTTTTGCGGCTACCCGCAGGTCTTCAATGCGCCCGTTGGTACATGACCCGATAAAGACCTGATCTAAAGGGACCTGATCCACTTGGGAGACGGGATGAACATTGTCGGGGGAATGGGGAAGGGCAACCTGGGGCTCCATCTGTTCCACATTTATGATAATTGTCCTTTGATAGACGGCTTCCCTGTCGCTTGTCAAGTATTGGCCTTCACGCGGGGACCTTTGGGACACATAGGCGCGGGTGATATCATCCGGTTCGAAAATGCCGCTCTTTGCGCCCGCCTCCACAGCCATGTTGGCCATGGTAAATCGCTGGTCCATGGAGAGTTCCCTGACAACCTCGCCCGAAAATTCCAGGGTCTTATAAACGGCCCCGTCCACGCCCAACTGTCCCATTGTGTGAAGAATAAGGTCCTTCCCGCCAACCCAGGGCCTCAATCGACCTTTGAATACCAGTTTTATGGTCGCGGGAACCTTAAGCCAGGTTCTTCCGGTAGCCATGATAGCGCCCAGGTCAGTACTCCCGACACCCGCGGAGAAGGCACCCAGTGCACCGTAGGTACATGTATGGCTATCCGCTCCAATGACCAGGTCGCCGGGCAATACCAGTCCTTTTTCAGGAAGGATCACGTGTTCGATGCCGGAATCTCCCGGTTCAAAATAGTGTTTGATGGAATGGCGCCGGGCAAATTCCATCATGATTCTTGCCTGCTGCGCCGAAGGGATATCCTTGTTAGGTACAAAATGATCCGGGACAAGGGCGATTTTTTCCGGATCAAAGACCCGTTTTGTACCCAACTCTTCAAACACACCGATAGCTAAGGGCGCTGTGATGTCGTTTGCCAGGGCAAGGTCTACCTTGACCTCTATCAATTCGCCCGGACTCACCGCACCCTTTTCGGCGTGCGAAGCAAGGATCTTTTCCGTGATGGTCATGGATGTCGCCATTTTTTTATCCTTATCAAAGATTCCTTTCCTCAGGAACTAATGAGGGGTTTCTTTTCAAATATTCAAGTCGATTTAGACCGTTTATATATGCCTTGGCACTGGCCGTGATGATGTCCGGGTCACCACCCTTGCCAAGGGCTACCAGACCGTTTTCCTTAAGACGCACTATCACTTCCCCCTGTGCATCCATTCCCCCGCTGATGGCGTTTACGGAAAAACGAAGCAGTTCGGATCGGGTGCCGGTCATCTTGGCAATGGTATTGAACGCAGCGTCAATAGGACCCACACCAAACCCCGCATTCTGGGCCTCCTGACCACGGATCCACAATTTGACCGTTGCCGTGGGTACGGCAACCGTGCCGCTTACCACATTGAGATACTCCAGACGAAATACGTCCGGGACACGCAGGATTTCCTCGGCCAATAGGACCTCGATATCTTCCTCTAAAATCTCTTTCCGCTTATCGGACAGGTCCTTGAATTTTTCAAACAGCCGGTCCAGCTCTTCCTCGGTCAGGTCATAGCCCAATTCCCCGAGTTTTTGTTTAAAGGCGTGTCTCCCCGAATGTTTGCCTAACACGAGACGGTTGCTGACAAGGCCTACCGTCTCCGGCTGCATGATCTCGTAGGTCATTCTGTTTTTGAGCACACCGTCCTGATGGATGCCCGCCTCATGGGCAAAGGCATTGGCGCCCACGACGGCCTTGTTGGGCTGCACCACAATCCCCGTAGCCATGCTCACTAATCGGCTGGTGGGATAAATCTCCCGCGTGTTGATGCCGGTGGTAAGCCTCACATGTTCTTTGCGGGTATAAAGGCCCATTACAAGCTCTTCAAGGGATGTATTTCCCGCTCTTTCGCCGATCCCGTTTATGGTGACCTCGGCCTGGCGAGCGCCGGCCTTTAGGCCTGCCAAGGTATTTGCCGTTGCAAGGCCAAGGTCGTCGTGGCAGTGGACGCTCAATACGGCGTGGTGAATGTTAGACGTATTCTCCAGGATGTAGGAGATAAGCTCTTCGAATTCATCGGGCATTGCATAGCCCACGGTGTCGGGAAGGTTAACGGTAGTGGCGCCGGCCCCGATGACTGCCTCGAATATCCGGCAGAGAAAATCCCGGTTACTACGTGAACCGTCTTCGGCGGAAAATTCCACATTGTCCGTAAATTTCTTGGCATGGCCGACCGCTTCGACCGCCGCCTCGACCACCTGGTCACGGGTCATTTTCAGCTTGTGCTCCATATGAATATCGGAAGTGGCTATAAAGGTATGAATTCTGGGGTGAACGGCTTCACGTATTGCATCCCAGGCGAGATCGATGTCGGCCCTTGAGGCCCTGGCCAAGGCCGTCACCTGGGTATGTTTTATCTTTTCTGAAATCAGTTTGACGGCCTCAAAATCGCCTGCGGATGCGGCGGGAAAACCTGCTTCAATAGCATCCACTCCCAGTTTTTCCAACTGTCTTGAGAGACGCAGTTTTTCCGCCGCATTCATGCTGGCGCCCGGTGACTGCTCACCGTCCCTGAGTGTTGTATCAAAAATAATGATTCGATCCATGACGGAATAACCTCCTTTTGTGTGTTTCACGGGAATCTGGTTTGAACTCTGAAATGCCAGACTAACAGGAGTTTATTCGGCAAGGACCCGCCGCAGATTCCCTTTTCTCCGGGAATCTACGGCGGGTTTCCCCGTGTTACCGTTACATTCATTTTCTATGTCTTTTTTAGCGTCCATTTAATTCCTTTGAGAGCTTGTATTGTACGCTGTCAACAAGGGCCTGCCAGCTTGCTTCAAT
>DAOUXC010000053.1 GCA_030666795.1 Desulfobacteraceae bacterium | reverse complement strand
TTACACTAATGACGGCATCCCAGTCTTCCTCGTTCATTCGCATTAAAAGCGTGTCTCTGGTAATTCCGGCATTATTCACCAAAACATCGATTTTTTCAAACCTCGAAAAAATGTCATCAAAAAGAACATCCACGCCCTCAAAGGAGGAGACATCCAACTTGTGGCTCTCCGCCTCTACTCCCCTCTCGGCCAGGGCATTGAGGGTCTCATTAGCGGCAATATCATCAGTATCATAGTGTACAATAACAATTCTGGCCTTTTCTTCCGCAAACCTAAGACACACTGAACGTCCTATACCCTTTGATCCTCCGGTAACAACAACAACCCTTGAATTATTTTCACTCATTGTGCCCATCCCCTTATGGTATAGCTTTTAAGATAAAATTCAACCGAAAGTCCTATTCGACACCATGGTGTTCAACTCCTCCACCATTTTTTGCACAACCCTGTGGTTTACGTACAGGGCCGCCGTCTTAACGGCATTTCTAATGGCCCTGGCTGAAGATCCGCCGTGACAGACGATACCTACGCCATTTATACCTAAAAGAGGTGCCCCTCCGTACTCTTCGTAATCCAATTCCCTTTTAAAACGTCTAATTTCGCGACGACCAAAAAGAAACGCTGCGCGGCCTAAAAAAGATCGCTTCAACTCCGTCTTCAACATGTTGGTCATTGCTTCCGACACACCCTCGACCAGCTTCAGCGCCACATTTCCTACAAAACCATCGCATACGACAATCTGCACGTCCCCGGAAAAGATATCACGGCCCTCAACATTTCCCCTGAAATTCAACCGGCTTTGCTCAAACAATTCATGGGTAAGGCGCACCTGCTCATTCCCCTTGGTGTCCTCTTCGCCAATACTCAAAAGGCCTACTTTAGGATTCTTCATCCCCATGCAGGAACTGGCAAAGGCATGACCCATTATCCCGAACTGAAAAAGTTGGGCCGGGCGGCAATCCACGTTTGCACCCATGTCTATCAAAACAACATGACTTTTCTCTCCGGGGAATATACCTGCGATGGCAGGTCTTTCCACACCTTTTAACCGGCCCAAAGTTAGAACACCGGCAGCCAAAGTTGCACCCGAATTCCCGGCGCTTACGACCGCATTCGCATCGCCGTTTTTCACAAGGTCAAAGGCCACACGGATAGAGGCATCTTTTTTCTTGCGAACGGCCTTTAACGGGGATTCGTCCATTTGCACCACTTCTTCACAGTGATGCACGGCTATATGATCCGAGGATATTTGAGAACCAAGCGCACCTGCAATGAGCTCTTTGTCCCCGATAAGTATAACATGAATCCCCAATTCAGAAGCAGCCCTAACCGCGCCCTGCACAACCACTTCCGGAGCATTGTCCCCTCCCATGGCGTCCACGGCTATCTTCATGAATTAGCTCTCTTCAATCTTGATTATCGTTCTGCCCCTGTATTGCCCGCATTCGGGGCATACACGGTGGGGTAACACGGGCTCCTGGCAATGTGGACAAGTAGCAATCTTAGGCAACTTAACGCTGTCATGCGACCGCCGCGAATCCCGCTTTGATTTTGATTTCTTCTTTTTTGGTACAGCCATAATTTCAACCTATCCTTTTTTGAATTTCAGGTTTTTCAGTTCTGAAAAACCCGGATGGCCCGTCTCTCTCCGGCATGTGCATTTTTCCTTGTTCAAATTGGCACCGCACAACGGACACAACCCCGAACAATCTTCCCGGCACAGAGATTTCATGGGTAATGAAAAATAAATTTGCTCTCTAACAACTTCATCCAGATCAATTTCACCTCCCATAATGAAATCAACCGACATATCTTCTTCCAACAGTTCAAGTTCGCTATTTTCGGTATCTGAGGGAGGAAGGGTAAGGAACAACCTGAAGTTCGACTTCAAATCATTGTAAAAGGGCTCAAGACACCTGCCACATCTGAGTCTAAGCCGCCCGGACAAACGACCCTCAAGCACGTATTTGCTTCCTGCCCTGGAGATGCTTATTTGAACTGTCAGGGGGCTATCAAGCCCTAAAATCTGATCATCTTCCTCGTCGCCCTGCCACCAACCCGGTTCAAGGGTAAAATCAAAGTGGCGCGGAGCAGTTAGAATGGTTCTAAGGTCAATAATCATTCTGAGCAAGCCTTATTAAAGAACAGTTTAGCCCTATTATCCTTGTGAAAATAAATTGTTAAGTATATAAGACGCTTCTGTTTTGTCAAGGGAATTAATCTGCTCCTCATGTAGCGCTGTCAGCCAAAAACGTCAACTCAATTATCCTGCCCCCGGCGGGAAAGATTATCAAAGCGTAATCTGCCTTCGCCCTTACAAGCCGCGCCTGAATTCGCCCCGCCATCCGTGTCGGAGCAAAGCCCAGGCAAAAAATGATCATTCACTGCATCAAGTTACAGCTCATTACCGCGGAGACGAGTTGATTTTCGCAAAACCCTCAAAACCGGCCAGGCTTTCGCATCGGGTTTTAATATCCCCTTGAAAAACACCTCTCACGTTAACACGTATAAAGTGTTAAAGATTTTTTCTTATTGACTCTTACGGTCCTTTCTTATTATAATATTTCAAATAGTTATCATGGTTACGCCCTATGCATTCCGAATTGAGAAATTTGATTCGTCTTTTAGTTCTTCCTTTGTGAAGTTGGGTCTTTGGCGGATTAATAGAAAATGACTTCAGGCTTTTGGTTGTTTACCTATGTGGAGATACAGGGAACGGCTCAATTACTATGAAAGAATGCGGAGATCGCTTTATGAGATCTTAAGGGATACCCTTGAACGGCGATTAATGAAGATCTCCCTGATTGATTCATTTTATAATTACCAGAAAAACGGGGCCGAGTACAGTTTTCTTGACAAGAGCGAACTCAAACCAAAATCAAAAAAGATGGAGGAGGAATCAGAGTTTTTCAATACCTTTATCGTCATTTTCTGCGAAGAAATCGTCAGCCCGGAATTGAAAAATTACCTCCGCTTTTTTCCGCAAAACAGCGTTATCAAAAAAAACCTGGAGTACCTGCCCAATTTTACCATTTACAAACGCTTCCACCAA
Organism: Desulfobacteraceae bacterium; assembly: GCA_030666795.1. GTDB lineage: Bacteria > Desulfobacterota > DSM-4660 > Desulfatiglandales > Desulfatiglandaceae > JAIOSR01. Next base: position 10,808 of record DAOUXC010000053.1, on the reverse strand, counting down.
AACCTCAGGCACTTTGAAAGCCCTCGTTTCCTCGAATTTGTTGAAAGCCTGTTAAATGTTGATTATGCCTTGCTTATTCAGCAGGACCCCACAGTCAAAAAGAAAAACCGCTATTCACTGACAAATTTCCATGTAAAAATTGACTGGCCCATAGCGGATGCTGCGGAAGATTTAGCCAAATGGCTCAGGTATATCCAAAGCAACCTGTACGAGAACGGTGACAAGGAGGGTCATATTCTCCAGAACAAGCTGTTTGAGTATTATGGCTGCCACTACAGCGTGGGAGGAAGACGGACGGCAGGGCTCATCGCGGCACAGCTCCTGAGAACCCTGGATTTCATCTCCACGGTATTTGTGTCCAGTTCCGAGTCCCGGGCCATGTATAAATATTCCGAGCGGGGCGTATCAAAATTTTTCTTGATACAATTGACAAAAAAACAGGTCAATGCGTTGGCCAACAAAGAGGGTATGGAATCCGATTCATTTGTTTACAGATACCTTTACCCGGCTGGAAATTATCACATAGGTATCTCGGAGGCTTCTTACTCCTATACACAATATTCAATGCCACCCGAGGACGGCAAACTCCGGAAACTCAGACCCGCCTACAACTGGCTGAAGCTCAGGGATGAACTTCTGCACCCGAAGGTGGATGCCCTGGACGCAAAACCGATCAATTATAACTGGGTCTATACTACCGAGTAATAAACGGTTATTGATACATTAAACCGTTACATCCTTTAGTCCTTTTAAACAATATTAATAACTAAATTTTTCAGACAAACCAAGTCAGTCATCGGTTAGGATTCTCACCAGGAAACAGGCATCAATAATTTGCTCCGATTCACAGTGCCAGAGACCTTTGAAAGATGCTCAAATTTTATCAAGTTCAAGTCGAAGGGCCCGGACTTTGAACGGGAGAAGACTAAAAATTTAGACAATTGTTCCTTTGAATTTGGAAACACAGGCTGCCATGAAACTAGTCCTGATCGCGAGCACAGACAGTATAGAAGCCGAAAAAATAAGTAACACCCTTCCTCAAGATCAAAAAGCCGCCATTATCCAATCTTCCGATCAGCTTGCAAGCCTTTCAAATGGGTCTGCAATTGTGATTGTAGATCATAACTTTTACGAGCAATACGGTCTGGATTTTTTTAAAGACATTTTAAAAAATCCTCACCCGCCGTTTCTAATGCTGGCACCGCCTGACGACATTCAGACGATGGTTGAAATCATGGAAATCGGTATGCGCTATATTCCCAAAATCCCCGATTATCAAAAACTGCTAGGTTTGGCCGTGAATAATACTTTGGCCCAAATTAAGGAACAAGAGCAGCTAAAACAAACCATTGTTATCCTCCAAAAGAGTTTAAAGGAACCGGAATCATCGGAAAGTGAGGAAAAGGCGCATGAAGTCAAGATCAACATTTTAGATGAGATTGTTTTCGTTTTTAAACGCGGGGAGATCGAACTGCCAACGTTGCCTCAAATGGGCATACGGTTTCAGGAAATGGTAAACAAAGGCCTTAATCTCCAGGAAATCGGTGAACTGCTCAAACAGGATGCGGCCATCTCTTCCAAACTGATCAGCGTGTCCAACTCTGCATATTATCGCGGGATAACCGAAAGCAAAAACCTGGGCCAGGCTCTCAGCCGCTTAGGGCTCAAGAACGCCAAACGATATGTGGATGCAATTTGCAATCGCTCCCTCTATGCAACCAAAAACAAACGATATGTAAAGCTATTGGAAAGGCTCTGGGAACATTCCCTGGCCTGTGCCTATGCCTCACAAATACTTGATGAATCCCTGGTCCTTAACCTGCAAGATGACGCCTTTACCATGGGCCTGCTTCATGATATCGGCAGATTGCTCCTGTTGCAGATTATTGGCGATCTGCAGTTGAAAAGGAAATTAGGAGATGAGATTGAAAATGCGGAATTATTAAATACGATCAATGGTCATCACGGTAAGTTCGGCGCGGCCCTGCTCAAAAAATGGAAGTTTTCAGAAAGTTTTGTTAAAATCGCGGCCTATCACGACAATTTGACGATAGCAGATTCGATGACCAACGATATGGCAGTCGTTAACTTTGCCAACCTGATGGTAAAATCATTGGGTTACACGACCAACGAGAACGAAAATGACCTGCTGCAAGAGATAAATTTAGAAGATACCGAATCCGCCCGTTTTTTGGGGTTGGATGTGTCAATGATCGATGAGTATAAAAACCAGGTGTCCGCGTTTATGCAAGATCTAAAAGGGCTTTTTGAGTAATTCCTTATTCCTGATTATTCACCGGGAACCTCAAACAGGAAGCCGCCGCAAAGGTCTTATCAAATTCAGTCGCCATCCAGAATTCTTACCAGGGACCAGGCATCCAGGATGCGGTCCCATTTTATAATATATACTCGTCCATTATCGGCAAGCAACTTGAAATAGTCATGTTCCGGGCCGTACCAGCGGTCCAGAACCGACTTTACCTCCATTTTTTGCAGTCCCAGGACAAAATACATGGGCCGCTCGTTTGCCTTGTATCCCGAATAGGCCACTACTTCGATTTCAGTATCTCGTAATTCCTTTTGCATAACACCTACAGTCTTTCGGTGGGTTTCGTTCCTCAACCCACCCTACAACTCCTCGTTTGTGGATATGGATAATTATTTCCCATCCTGAGAAAATTGACAATTCAAATTTGATTTTGGAGCGAGCTGAACATGCCGACTGGAAACCGGCAACAGGGTTGACTTGATCCAAAATAAAGACAAGTTCCACTTGTTTCCCATTCATCGGCATGTTAGACTCGGCCCGTCTTTTTAAGAACAAAAATACGGAGGTTATATCCTACACATGATCCAGAAAAACATTGTAACACGTTTTCCACCCAGCCCCACGGGCTATCTCCACATCGGTGGAGCAAGAACCGCACTGTTTAACTGGCTTTTCGCCAGGCAGACAGGAGGCAAATTCATACTCCGGATTGAAGATACGGACAAGGCAAGATCCACTGATGAGGCTACCCGCGCTATTATTGATTCCATGGAATGGCTTGGATTGGACTGGGACGAAGGACCTTATTTTCAATCAGAGCGTTATGATATCTACAATGCCGCCATTGAACGTCTTCTTTCAAGCGGGCAGGCTTATCACTGTCATTGTTCATCGGAGGACCTGGAAAAAAGGCGAAAATCGGCCATGGCCAAGGGAGCAAAGCCCAAATATGACGGAAAATGCAGGGAACTGGGGCTCGGTCCCGCACCTGGCTCGGTGGTCCGGCTGAAGACACCGCACACAGGGACAACACAATTCAATGATCTGATCAAAGGGTCTATCCGATTCAACAATGAGGAATTGGACGACCTTATACTGAAACGTTCGGACGGAAGTCCCACATATCATATGGCCGTTGTTGCCGACGATATAAGCCTGGGCATCACATACATAATAAGGGGAGATGACCACGTCAATAACACGCCGCGACAGATACAGATATATCAGGCATTGGGAGAATCTGTTCCCCAATATGCCCATGTTCCATTGATTTTGGGACCGGATAAGGCAAGGCTGAGTAAGAGACATGGTGCCCTGTCGGTTCTTGCCTACAGGGATATGGGTTACCTTCCCCACGCCATGCTCAACGCGCTGGCAAGATTAGGATGGTCTTACGGGGACCAGGAAAAATTCACAAAAGAAGAACTCATCGAAAAATTCTCCCTCGAAAATGTGGGAAAATCAGCAGGCGTATTTAATATGGAAAAGCTTCAGGATCTCAATGCCTGGTATATTCGCGAGTCTGCCGACGATATTCTTGCAAAAGGCCTGATCCCGTTTCTCGAGAAATCAGGGTTCAAAAACCTGGATAAAGAAAAGGCAAAGGATGCGATTGCCACCCTCAAAATCAGAAGCAAGACCCTTGTGGATATGGCCGAAAGCGCGCGTTTCTACTTTGAGAAGGAAATCATCTATGATGAAAAGGCCGATAATAAATTCCTCAAACCTGATATGCTGGATCTTCTTTTAAACCTGCAAGCACGGCTTGAACAGACATCGATTTTTGATCAGGAGGGTCTTGAAAAAACTTTTGTGGCCTTTTTGGAAGCAAACCAGATCAAGCTCAAAAAGGTGGCCCAACCTCTCAGGGTGGCTCTTACCGGCAAGACGGCAAGCCCCGGCATTTTTGAAGTGATGGAGGTTCTTGGTAAAGAAGCCGTACTGGAAAGACTCGGAAAGGCCATTAACCATATTCGGGACAAGGCGTGATGAATCAATAAATATAAACCGGTTCCCGCAGGATGAGTTCAACGGCATTCGCGGCCACAGCGGCGAGTTCGGGATGGGTTTCGCTCAGGTTGGCTACCTGTCTCAGATGGTCGGCAGACCTCATGATAAGGGATGTCATGTCGCCCTCGTCAATGGGCACAAAATCGAGCAGCCGGTCCCAGGGGGCTCCTTTGGCCCACAGAAAAAGGGCCGCCGCAGGCCAGTACATAACCTGTGGGCTATCAAATCCCCGTTTGGCCTTTAAACTCCTGATTGGTTCAATCGAATCCAGGGTCCTGTAGAATATTCCCTCAAGCCCGGTAAGATCAAAGGACTCCTGTGATTTCAGTTCCACTTCCATGGTCCTGTCCCAGACAAAAGGGGCAAGACCTCCGGCTAATACCTCCGGAGAGACGTCATCAAAGGCCCTGCTTCGAATAGCCTCTGCAATCAGCAAAGGCTGATCCAGCCTCAGCTTGGAGGCCCATAACCCGTCAGGGGTCAACCTGTCCGTCTCATCAACGAATCCGGTTTCTTTCAAAAAGCGCACATGCCGCCTGAAACCGAGCCACAAGCCGCCACCCATTCCTTCCATGCGCGTGGCCAAAGAGCCCATCTCCCGAAGCAATCCTTTAAGCTCGCCCTTCTTTTTTCCGTGGCAGGTCTTCAGGTGCGGACAGTCTTCACACGGAAGCGAGCTGATCCGCTGTTTTACCTCATCCAACTCTTCCAATCCGCTATCCCTGTCGGAGAGACTGATCTTGAGGACTGTTAAATCTTCAGGCCGAATCGCGTCAAATTTCCGCCCTAACCTCTCGGGAGAAGAGTCCTTTGGGAGATCAATCCGGTAATCGAAAATGGCCTTGATCTGGTTCAGGTCCACCCTCTTGAGTCTGAATCGTTGTTTGCTGGCACGCTTCTTCTTTATATTAAAGGCATCACATATGAACCTTTTGTGATCGGCATTGGTATGAAAAACGACATATAGATTTCCGTTTTTGTGGAGAAAAACCCTTCCCGGTTTGAGATAATCCTTATAAGAACCCAGCATGCGTTCATAACGAACGTCCCGGTTTGTTCGTCTGGCTTTTTCCTTCAATTCCGATCTTTTCTGGAGGTTATCCTGGATCTCATAGGGGTCTGCCGTATCGCACCTTGCCTTGGGCAGGATCATTCTCAGGTCGGACAAGATTTGGTTCCAGCGTCTTTGCACCAGGATCCCTGAATCTCTCTCCTGAAACGCCGCGAATGAACGCTCAAGAAGGTCTTTGACCTCGAGTGGCTTATGGGAAAGAAGCAGGTTCAGGGTCATTGAAAAGTTGATATGAATTCGGCTCAGGACCGGCTCGGCCTTCGAATCCATCAATTCATGTATGAGTTTAGGGTCCTGATGACGACCGGGAACTATGAGCGCAAACCCTATATTATCTTTTCCCCGCCTGCCTGCCCTGCCGATCATTTGATGAAGGTCGGTTGAATTAAGATCAATGAACTCATGTCCGTTATACCGATCGCTTTGCACAAGGACCACGGTCCTGGCCGGAAAATTGACTCCTGCGGCCACCGTGGATGTGGAAAAGATGGCCTCAAGGTCCCCCTTGTTCATCATCTTTTCAACGAGCATCTTCCAGTATGGCAGTTGGCCCCCATGATGGGAACCGACCTTTGAATTCAAAAGCGCCTTCATCTGGCGATGTCCCTCAAGGTGAGGGAAATCCTTCAGGAACATTTTTACGGTCCGTCTGATACGGTCCCTGGCCTCGGGCGGTTCTTTTACCGGCGAACAGGTCATCAGGGCCCGGTTACAGTCGGCCCGCGATTTGAGAAAAAAAATAGCCGGCAGCAGGTCAAATTTTCTCAGACATTTTACTATACCGCCAAAATCAATCCTGTCCGACCTTCTTCTTCCTTCCTTTGAGCCAAGAAATTTTTTGATCCCGGGGCCGATTCCCCTTTTACCGCCCAAGGGGGCGATAAGGCCGTCGGGAAAAAGAAAAAGCATTTCCATGGAGACGGGTCGTTCTTTCGCCAGAACCACCCGGTTTGGCGTTACGCGAATCTCCTTTAACCAACCACAGACCTCTTGTGCGTTGGAGATGGTAGCGGAAAGGAGTAAAAGTCTTACCCTTGAAGGCAGATAGATAAGAACCTCTTCCCAGACCACACCCCTGTCAGGATCGCTCAGGTAGTGGGCCTCGTCCAAAATCACCAGATCCGCTCTAATATCGGTCCCTTTGTGCATGGAATCATAAAGCTGATTTCTGAGAATTTCGGTTGTGCCCACAATAACGGAGGCATTTGGATTTTCTTTGCGGTCCCCTGTCAGGATTCCACAATAGGAAGGGCCGAACTCACGGCAGAATTCCTGATAAATCGAATTTGAAAGGGCCTTGAGTGGGGAGGCGTACCATATCCTTAAATCGCCTTCAAGATAGGAGTGGATAGCCTGTGAAGCGATCCATGTCTTTCCGGAACCCGTGGGCGCACTTACGAGCACGTCATAGTCTTTGATCAAATCAAGGGCTTCTAATTGGAAAGAATCAGGCTTGAACGGACCTGGCTCCGGTACTCCAATCTTGCTGAAGGTTGTCCTTAATCCGGGATCCAGATCAGGTTTTGAGTAATCCGGCGGCCCGTATTGGCGTGTACGCGTGCCGCCCTTAACCCGGCCATGCTGTTTTTTGCCTGCCCCGGGCTTCGGCGGCCTGCGGTAATAGCGTTTTTTATTTTTCGGACGAGTAATTAGTTCACCTGTTCAAGGGATACTATTAGTAATTGATCACGAGGTAAAATCCAGGCCCGGAGGACCGGAGCATAGTCACCAAGCTCTGCCTGAAGAATCGCTGTAATGGTTTGAAGTGAACTAAAGTTTAAAGTGAGCTAAAGTTAAGGAATTTTGTCAATTATATAAAAACAGCGGAGCGGAGCGACACCATAACTTTAGGCACTTTAGATCACTTTAGACTCTTTTAACTTGTAAGGCTTTATGCAAAACAGCCTCTTTCAGAGGCAAACCAAAGCTTGGTCTTTTGGGCCAAGATTCTTTACTTCACTAATTCCGCTGCCACCACATCCATATCTTTCAGATTATCTTTCATGGCCAAGCCTAAGTTCAGCCCATTGAAATTTTCTACTATTGCGTCAATGGTATCACCGCACCCGTAGGCGATTTTAAGGCCGTTGACATAAACTTTCTCAATGGCATCTCTTACAAAAAGCCTTGCGGCAGCCTTTATGAAGTCAGTCGACCGGCCCTGCCCGCCTTTGTACCCGGCCGCCTTGTGGCAGAACGCGTTCGCCACCTCACACCAGGTCATCATGTCAGCCAGCAGGAACATCACATATTGAGACTTGGTCAACTTGTTCTTGCGACTGTTTATGATCACTTCATTCAATGTCCTGAATGCATTGGCCAGCAAAGGCCCGGCACATTCACTCGAAAGCCCGTCCAGCGCCCCGGCCATTTCAAGATAGAAGCCGCCCTTTGAGCGAACAGTACTCCTCATACGAAACATGGAAATAATGTTCCTCTGTATCTCACTGGTCCCTTCATAAATGGGAAGGATTTTTACGTCCCTCTTGATTTTTTCCACCTCATATTCCCGTATATAACCATAGCCGCCGAATGCCTGAATCCCGTCGTTTGCCATGGCATCGCCGGCTTCCGTGGCAAAATACTTGGCAACAGACCCCTCCACCTGAAGATCTTCTTCTCCGGTGTCCAATCTGCGGGCCACTTCTTCTATGTAGGCCCGTGCCGCTTCCAGTTTAACGGCATTTGGAACCAGCAGTTTGTGCGTATATCCCTGCTTTTCTGAAAGGGTCGTCCCGAACTGGACCCTTTCCTTGGAGTATTTGATTGCCCTCTCCAGGGAGGCCGTGCCGCCACCTAATCCAAAGGTGGCTACCATCAATCGGGTATACCCGAAGACCTTATTTGCCTCTTTGAGTCCCTGGCCTTCAACCCCTCCAATAAGGTTCTCCACAGGGACAAAAAGGTCTTCCAAGGCCAGAGGACACGTATCGGAGGCCCGAATTCCGTGTTTGTCCTCATGCTTACCGGGTATCAGGCCCTCGGCCCCCGCCTCCACGACAAAAAAGGAAGGGCCGTCCGGTGTGTCCGCAAGGATAGTGTAAAGATCTGCAACACCGCCGTTTGTAATAAACTGTTTCTGCCCGTTGAGCCTGTAACCCTTGATTTTACCCTCGCTATCTAAAACCCGTTCGGCCCTGGTCTTGAGGGACTGGACGTTGGACCCTGCCTCGGGTTCGGTCACGCCATAGGCCACAATAAGGCCTTCCTGTGCAATCTTTGAGATGTATTTTTCCCTCTGTTCGGGAGTGGCCCCCACCCTCAGAGGATCCATGCCCAGGCATATGGCCAGAAACGAGGTGGCCACACCCAGATCCATTTTTGCCATCCTTTCCGATACAACGGCAATTTCCGTAGCCCCGGCCCCGAGACCCCCGTATTCTTCCGGTACGAAAATCAAGTGCAGGGCCATATCGGGACCCAGCATAAACCTTATGAGTTCCATTGGGAACTCCCCTTTTTTGTCCATTTCCAGCTTGGTATCCAAAGAGAGCCTGTCTTTTTCCAACTTGTCAATTGTATCAAGTACCATGGATAGCATTTCAGTATCCATTCCGGACTGGTCCGTCATGTTCTTTCCTCCCTATCAAATTTTCTTAAAGACGCTCCAAAAAAAATAAAACCGTAACAATTTAGCCTTTTGAAAAATCCGGGAATTATGAGACTTAATAGCAAGAGTGGGGTGTTTTTCAAGGCGATATCTCAAAGCCCATTAGCTGCAATCTTTGGCAGTGGCCGAATTTTCAGGGTTCGTTCCAGCTTACGGCTTGAGGTCTAAGGCATATTTTCGCAGAACCCTGAAAATGGGCCACGTTTCTGCGCCAGGTTTAGACATCGCCTTGAAAAATGCCATGCTCTTGCAATAGGCTAAAGTATTACATAAAATCTAAATCTTTTCAGGTCCCGAAGGCGTCCAGGCCTCATCCCTTATCCTGAGGCTCAGAAGATCCGGTCTGGAATAGTGGCCGATACCATCCAAATATACCTTTGCCAATTCTCTTTCGTCTAAGTCGATCTCCGCGTGCACAATAGTCTCTTCATTAAAGACAGGACCTTTAACAATAACCCCCGCAGGATTCACAATCAGGCTTCCACCCTTTGCGAGATTGTATTTCATAATGTCTTGCAGTTCCGGTGGAATATCCGATTCCTTAAGATACCAACTGGAACTTACCACAAAGACCTGATTTTCTATTGCATGCTGGCGCACGGCGCTTTCTATATCACATGTCCCGGATTCCGTATCCCCTGTCTTTGCCCCGAGATGACCCTCTACCTTCCACCATCCGGGCCATAGGGCGCAGTGGATTTCTTCTCCCTTGATGGCCATGGCCGCCCTCAAAAGCGTCATATGATGTTCATAACAGATAGACGCTCCCATTGTGCCGATGTCAAGCTCAAAGGTGCGTATATCGCTTGCATCGCCCATGCCCCAGTAGACCCTTTCCGAATGGGTCGGCATCAATTTTCTGTGTCTGCCCAGGACCCTGCCGTCTTTCCCGATAACAATAAGAGAATTGTAAATAGTCAGGCTTCCGGGACGATCGCTCAGTTCATTACAGCCTATCACACAGTTTACCTTGGCCTCCTTTGCGGCCTCGGCCATTCTAAAGGCCTCTTCACCATTCCATCTTATGGCGCTACTTATCATTTTCGCGCCAAGTTCAGTGGACTGGCGCACGGAAACGCCTCCCCTCCAAAACGGATAACCACAAAAATAGACTTCCGGAAAGACAATCAGGTCAATTCCTAATCTTCCGGCCTCCCGAATATAGTGGCAGGTCTTCTCGAGGGTCTTTTCCTTGTCAAAATAGATAGGCGAAATCTGGGCCGCCCCAACTCGAACTTTTTTCATCCCGTATTTCTCCGCGAATAAAAATCATTTACAAAATATTTTCCTGGCAGGTTTACACTTATACAACTCATAAGGTCAAGGGGTGGTGCCTTTTTTTGGCCTGAGATTTCCCAGCAGGAGGGAAATAAAAAAGCATACTCCCCCCACCATAATGATTGAGGCACCTGAGGTTATATTTAACGAATAGGCTAAAAAAAGTCCGACTGATGTAAAAAAAAGGTTCAGTAAAACGGAATAAAACATCATGGAAAAAAGCGACCTGGAAAGCTTTTCCGCGATGTAGGGTGGAATCGTCAGCAGTGCAATGACGAGGATCAACCCCACTACCTGAATAATCATCACAACAGATAAGGCTATCATAGCCATGAGCAGAAAATAAAGGACCTTTACGGGGACGCCCCTTACCCGGGCGAAATCATCATCGTAGGAAAGGGCCACGAGGTCGTGGTAGAAATAGCCTACCGTAAGTACGACCAGACCGTTTAAAATGAGCATCAGCCATAGATCTGACGCAGGGACGGTCAAGATGCTTCCAAAGAGATAACTCATCAAGTCTACATTATAGCCGGGTGTCAGATCAACCAGGACCACGCCTAAGGCCA
>DAOUXC010000059.1 GCA_030666795.1 Desulfobacteraceae bacterium | reverse complement strand
TCTCTCTCACCTCTGCACCGAATTCCTCTGCCAGGATCTCTTTATCATTTCTACCGTATATCGCCTCGCCCTTGATAATGATCAGACGCACCTTCAGGTCGTTGCGAGGATCCACACCCATTTCCTTTGCAGTTTCCGCCAGTTTCATGGCAAATGTTGGAAAAGCGAAAATGACGGTTACCCCCAAATGTTTCATAATGCCAATGTGCGTCCTGCTCATACCGGTGCCACCCGGAATAACCGCACAGCCAAGACGCCTGAATCCGTCGTCCAGCATGGTTCCGCCCAGATCCCACTGGTAAGCATGGGTAACATCAACGATGTCACCACGACGCGCCCCACAGATATAGAGTCCGTTGGCAGTAGCATTGATGTATGCATCCATGTCACTCTTGCTGAAGGGCATCATCAAAGGACCGGGAGAGGAATAGATCCGCCTGATATTTTTGATGTCTACACACAGGAAGTCCCCGAAAGGAGGACGTGCGTTCTGATTTTCAATCAACTGTTTGTGGCTCAGGAAGGGAACATGACGGGAATAATCTTCCAGGCTCTTTATCTCTTCGGGCCTCAGTCCAGCCTTGTCAAAGACCTTTTTGTAAAAAGGAGAATTCTGGTACGCGTACCTGAGATGTTTCTGCATCTTCAGGGTACGCACCTCCAGAATTTGTTCAGGCGAGATACACTCAAGATCTTCATCCCAGTAATCACGTACAATTTTCAAGTCAGCTTTTTCCATAAGCCTTTACCTTAAAAATATCATCCCTCAAATTTAATGATCTTATAAAAGTCAGGATATCGGATTTTTTATGCTTACAAACACCTGATATTACTCTAATTCATTTTTTTATTTTTGCCTGTTTTGCGCCTTTTTGCGGCTATGTCAAATTTTGCCGAACAATCTCCGGGCAATGATAAGACGCTGCACCTCCGATGTGCCTGCCCCGATGGGCATGGCCTTGGCATCTCTAAAAAATCTTTCTACCTGGAATTCTTTTGTGTAACCATAGCCCCCTAAAAGATGAACGGCCTTTGAGGTAACGCGCTCCGACATATCGCAGGCATAGAGCTTTGCGTAGGATGCTTCCAGACCGACATCAGCCTTTACTCCTGCATCAGCCATGGCAGCGCATCTCTGGATCAGAGTCCTGCCGATGTGAATCTCCAGGGCCATGTCAGCCAGTTTTTCCTTAATCATCTGAAATCCGGCAAGTGCCCGGCCAAACTGTTCACGCTCCGTGGCATATTTTCGAGCGATGTCAAAGGCCCCCTGCGCTATACCGACCGCCTCGGCAGACCAGACAACGCGCTCCCTATAAAGACCCGCTAACACCATACGGACCATGGCATTTTCTTCTCCGACCAGATTTTCTTTTGGCACCCGGCAGTCTTCATAGACGAGTTCACCAAAGGGCGAGCCCTTGTGTCCCAGTTTTTCCATCTTCCTCCCCACGGAAAACCCGGGAAAGTCCTTTTCAACAATAAATGTGCTTATTCCCTTGGGTCCAAGTTCTGGGGCGGTTTTTGCATAGGTCACGATGACATCTGCTATAGGCCCGTTTGTAATAAAGATCTTGGTCCCGTTTAAAACATAGGAATCACCATCCCGGTCGGCCCTGGTCCTCATGGCAAGCGCATCCGAACCGGAACCGGGTTCGGTAATGGCAAGACAGCCTATTTTTTTCCCCGTACACAAATCAGGAAAGTACTTTCTTTTTTGCCAATCGTTTGCGTGCCTGTTCAAATTATCTACCACCAGGTTGGAATGGGCGGCATAGCAACTGGCAAGCCCGGCGCTGGCCCTTGCAAGTTCCTCCACCACAATGGCCTGGGAGAGAAGTCCTGAACCGGAACCCCCGTATTGTTCCGGTACGGTTATTCCCAAAAGCCCCAGGTTTCCTAATTCGACAAACAAGTCCCTTGGAAAACGGTCTTCACGGTCTATCTCTTCTGCCTGCGGGGCAACCTCATTTTCTACGAATTTTCTAATGGTCTCGCGCAGCATCCTCTGTTCTTCATCCAATTCAATAAACATATCATCTTTTCCCTTTTAAGCGTATTCAAGCCCCTTTGATATAATCTCATTGGCAATAACCAAACGTCTGACCTCAGAGGTTCCGGCCCCGATTTCATAGAGTTTTGCATCCCTGTAAAACCTGTTGATCGGAAATTCCAGCATATAACCATATCCTCCGTGAATCTGAACGGCCTGATTGCTCACACGCGTTGCTGTCTCGGCGGCAAAAAGTATTGCCGCGGCAGCAAGCTTGTGCACCTCCGTACCTTTGCCACCCCGCTGTACTTTATCGGCCATAACGGCAGCCCTGTACACAAGCCCCCTTGCGGCTTCGATTTCCGTATACATATCGGCAAGCTTGGCCTTGATCATTTGAAAATTACAAATGACTTCTCCAAACTGCTCCCTTTCCTTGGAATATTTCAGACCCAACTCAAAGGCACCTTCGGCAATACCCAGACATTCACCGCCATAGTATGCCCTTTCCACATCAAGACCACCCATCATTACCTTGATGCCCTCGTTCAACTTTCCAACTATATTCCCGGCAGGTACCCTGCAATCCTCAAAAACCATCTCTCCCGTGGGGGACCCCCGGTTACCCATTTTTTCCAGTTTCCTCGATACGGATACACCCGGAAAATTTTTTTCCACCACAAACGCGGTAACCCCTTTGGCCTTTTTATCAGGCTCCGTCTTGGCATAGGTAAGAAAGACATCTCCCACAGGGGCATTGGTTATAAACATTTTGCCCCCGTTAAGCAGGAAATCATCTCCGTCTTTCCTGGCGGTAGTCCGTATGCTGACGGCATCCGAACCCGCATTGGGCTCGGTGAGTGCAAGGCACCCTACCAGTTCACCGGAACAGAGACCTGGCAGGTATTTCCTTTTCTGTTCTTCATTGGCATTTCTGCTTAAATTATCAGCACACAGATTGGCGTGGGCCCCGTATGAAACGGCTAAGGCAGGGCACGTCCTGCCCATTTGTTCTATAACTAAAACGGCAGTTAATAAATCAAATCCCGACCCACCGTATTTCTCGTCAACGGTAACCCCCAGGAAACCAAGATCCCCTAATTTTTCCCATATGCCGGGGGGGAATTCATCTTCCCGATCGATCTGTTCCGTAATGGGTTCAATCTCTTTGACCATAAACTGATGCACATTTCTTTGTACAATTCTCTGTTCCTCGGTTAACTCAAAATCCATTTTGTTTCCGCCTTTTTTTTGTAAATTAAATAAAGCATACTCCCTAAGTTAAGAATTTCTTCAAGACTCACCACCCTTGTCGAGCATATCATCTTCAGTGGGGATGAAGGATATTGGGTAGGGGTGACCGGCCATATTGCTCTACTCAACCGGCCCCTCCAATCCAAGGGGCAGGCTCTAAGATTTGGAAGCCACCAAGGGGGGGACATAAAGAGGGAATTGGGCTTAAGTTCATGACATTTGTTTCCCGCAGGTTAGAAGGGGATACCTTCTAATGAAGAGGGAAAGTCATTAAATCTATCTTGATATGAGATCACGACAACCACCGTTTCCGTCTCTTGTAGTGTTTGACGTCTTTGTAGCTTTTGCGGCTTCCCACCTTGCTCAATCCCAGGTAGAATTCCTTGATATCCTCATTTTCCTTGAGCTGATCAGCAGGCCCGTCCATGACTACCCTTCCGTTTTCCATGACATAACAATAGTCGGCGATTTCAAGGGCGGCCAGGGCATTTTGCTCAACAAGCAGAAGGGCTGTCTTTCTCTCCTCGTTTATTTGTTTAATTATTTTGAAAATTCCCTGAATCAGGAGGGGCGCAAGGCCTAAGGAAGGCTCATCTAAGAGCATGACCTTCGGACTGGACAAAAGGGCCCTGCCAATCACCATCATCTGCTGCTCACCGCCCGATAAAAAGCCGCTTGTACGATTTTTTAACGAACGCAGTCTTGGGAAAAGTCCGTAGACCAGTTCCAGATGCTTCTGGATATCTTTTTCACCTCCACTGCCAATAAAACCCATTCGCAGGTTTTCCTCAGCCGTGAGATGCTGAAACACCGGTCTTCCTTCAAGGACTTGTATAATTCCCATCTTGGCGATCTTGTGCGCAAGATCACGGTCGATACGTTTATCCATGAAGACGATGTCTCCATCAGTCACCATACCCGCTTCGGCCTTTAAAAGACCGGAAATCGCCTTCAAGGTGGTCGTCTTTCCCGCGCCGTTTGCCCCTAACAGGGAAACGATCTGCTTTTCCCTGACTTCAAGGGAAACACCCTTCAGCACCTGAATGACATTGTGATAGAAGACCTCTATCTGATTCACCGCTAAGATATCAACCACCTCCCTTACCACCGTTTAATCCGGCAGGTATCAATGCGAGTGCCGGCACCTAACGATACCGGGCACTCGCAAGCTTATCTGAACAAAAATATTATCGAAATTTTAGAGGTGTCAGGTCAGGGGCCTCGACAAATTCCGAACCGCCCAATTTACCACCCGGAGGAACAAGCTTTCCACCTTTGATTTTGTAAATTCTCAGCCAGTGAGAGTGACGAACCTTATCCGTGTATGTGATCTTCACGACACCATCCAGAGGTTCCCAGTTGGTAAGGTTATTCATTTCGGATTTTATGGCGGCCGTATTCAATTTATCCCACCCAACCTTAGCCACCGCATCACTCACGGTCTTGTGGATCATCAGGACATACTGCCAGCCCAGGACATAAAATGCTGTCTGTTCCTTTATTCCCCGTTTGTTTTTCTTCAGATACGAAAACACCTTCTTGATGCCGGGATGATCGGTATTGTCAAACGAGGCCATGTGCATAACGGAAATAGAATCTTCGAAGAGTTCCGGGTCCAGGCGAATCGTGCCCCAGTCACCACCCACGTTATTGGCAAATTTGATCTTCATGCCCAATTCCTTTGCGGCCCTCAAAATGGCAAGCGGTCCTGAGCCGGTGTTATTTGCAATTACCCAGTCCGGGTTTTTGGACCTTATGCGAACCATATGCGTCGTGAGATCCAGGTCGCGCACACCAAAGAGTTCCTGTGCCACTATATCCACCTTCATCTTTTTGCAGTAATCAAAAAACTCCGGCGTCAGCATGGCCCTTCCATATGCCTGATCCCAGGTAATGATCGCAACGCGTGGGTTCCTTTTTTCCTTCCAGTTGGCCCTGAGCCATCTTATAAAAACGGCGGACTGTTCCGCGTAAAGGGCATAAAAAGAGTAACTGTTCCCCTGGGGATACAGGTCAGGCACACTGCCGGGAAAAAAACCGATCACGTCATCTCTGATGATTTTTTCTCTCAGCGCCTCTGCCGTCGGTGTATGAGGCACACCAAAGAAAAGTGGTTTGGGTGTCGACCCTATCAGTTCCGCATATTGTTGTAATCCAAGGGCGGCCTTGCCCGTGCAATCACGGACATGCAATTTCAGTTTTACCCCGTCAATTCCGCCCAGTTCCTCATTCACGTATTGTACGGCATCCTCGGCCCCCGGCGCCATGGGTCCTACCACGGACGCGTAAGGCCCGGTCAGATCCCCGAGCAGTGCAATGCTTAGGGAAGCCGGTTTTTCGGCCAACACGCCGGCCGGAAACGATATCAAGACAAAAAAGCAACACACTAAAATCCCTATCATACCTTTACGTCCCATTTTACCCTCCTTGTCGGTTAAACGTTAAAAAGAAGTTCCAAACACCTAAACCCTAATAAGAAAAGGGCCAACGACGATAAAAATGTTTTACGATCTCCCACCGATGAGCAAGACCACGGGGCTCATAGATAAGAAACAGGAGTATGACCAGACCGAAAGTAAAAGGGCTGAGTCCACTCTTGATTGCCGCCCCGATTGCATCCGGAAAAAGTGCCGCAATCGGGGGTGAGATCTGCTGTACAAAAAGCTCCAGCACCCTGATGAAAATGACTCCGAAACAGACACCGGGGATGGAACCCAATCCGCCCACAATGATCATCCCCAGGAACCAGATGGACTCGTGGAGTGTGAAAGAATCCACATTTACCGCGCCCACCCAGAGGACCCACAAGGATCCGGCCAAACCGGCATACATGGAGCATATGGTAAAAGAGAGTAGCTTGTACCGGAATACTTCCAGACCCATGATTTCCGCGGCAAGATCGTTGTCCCGGATGGCCACAAAGGCCCGTCCTATTTTTGATCGGGCCAGATTTCGCGTTAGATAGAGTATCGCGATCGTGAAAAATATTATCACGTAATACATGCTGGACTGTTTCGAAAGGTCGAGTCCAAACAGGCTGGGGTATTGTATATTTATGGTGGAGGTACCGCCGGTCAGGTCCGGCCGTACATTGGTGATTACCCACGGAATGATGAACTGGGCAGACAGAGTAGCCATGGCCAGGTAAAAACCCTTTATACGAAGTGAGGGCAGCCCGAAGATAAGGCCTATAATACCCGCCGAGACCATTGCACAGGGAAGGGCTAACCAGAACGAAAAGCCCAGATAGTTCATCAGCATCATCAGGGTGTAGGCCCCTACCCCCATAAATGCCCCCTGCCCCAATGAAATTTGTCCGGTCAGACCGGTCAGGATACCAAGGCCCTGGGCGCTGATTATTGAGATGGCAATCAGGTTGACCGTGGTCATGAAATAGCCGCTGGCAAACAGGGGCAAGACAGCCAGGACCGCCAGACCGGCTACGGTAATCGACCACTGGGCAGGTGTCCTTACTATGGAAATATCCTTTTCATACGTATCATCAAATGTTCCGCAGGGACGCCACATACTATTAGACCCTTTCTATTCTTTTGAGGCCGAAAAGACCTTCAGGCTTGAAAATAAGCACGAGAAGAAGTAAAATATATGCCGATACTTCACCCAAATTGGGATCAATCAATCCACCCACCAGGCCCTCAATGACGCCGATCAGGAGTCCGCCGATCAGGGCTCCGGGGATTGATTCCAGACCTCCAAAAATAACCGCGGGGAATGCCTTGAGCGCAAGCAGGGGTGTATATGAAGGCGCCAGGGCAAGCCGGTAGCCCATCAGAAAACCTGCCAG
Source organism: Desulfobacteraceae bacterium (assembly GCA_030666795.1). Classification (GTDB taxonomy): domain Bacteria; phylum Desulfobacterota; class DSM-4660; order Desulfatiglandales; family Desulfatiglandaceae; genus JAIOSR01. The sequence goes on along the minus strand of DAOUXC010000059.1, from coordinate 6,081 downwards.
GGTGCCCATGACCGCGGCTAACATCCAGGTCACGGCAAAAATGGTAACAATATTTACACCGCAGGCCATGGAAAGCTCATGATCCTCGGAAACCCCCCTCATCTTCAATCCGGTCCTGGTTTTCATAAAAAAGTACGCCAGGCCGGCAAAGGCCACCAGTGTGATTCCAAAGGCCCACAGGAGTTCGTGTGACATGGCTATCATCCCTACCAGCACGGTCTTACCGGGAAGGAGATTTTTCGGGAAACCCACGTCGTAGCCTGTCCAGACCATGAGCATTATCCCTTTTAAAAGGACCGACAGTGCCAGGGTGGCCATGATAATGGTCAACAGGGGCTGGCTCAACAATGGTCTCAAAACAAGACGCTCCACCAGGGCTCCCACAATCACGGCCATCACCAGGGCACCAGGCAGGGATATCCACAAGGGAAGGCCGCCCCAGACCACGAAGGAATAGCAAAAATATCCTCCCAGGGCTAACATTTCTCCCACGGCAAAATTAAATATCCTGGTGGCTTTGTAGATGAGTACAATACTCACCGCAACCAGGGCATAAATGCCGCCGGTCAGGATTCCTGTGACAAGAAATTGCATGGTCAACAAGGTGGCGATCCTCCTGTAGGTTATTAAACTTGATTAACCTTTATAAGACTTTTAGTTGTGCCTGTTCTTCCATCCCGATAGGTGATCTGTGAAGTAATTTCAAGCTGTTTCTCTGAACTAAAAACAGCATCAATCATCTGTTTGAAACGTTCTTCAACAAAAGTGCGCCGGAGTTTACGTGTACGCGTCATTTCCGCTTCATCCGGGTCGAATTCTTTGTGGAGGTTAATGAACTTTCTTATCCTGGAATACTCGGGCAGGGCCTCATTGATCCTGGCAATCTCTTTCCTGACCAGTTCAATGACCTCGGTCTTCTGTGAAAGGTCAGTAAAAGTCGTGTAGGGGATGTGCATGGATTCGGCCCACTGTCCCACATTTTCCAGGTCAATATTGACCAACCCTCCGATGAAACTTTCATTCCGTCGTGCTACTGTAAGCACGTCCTTGATATAGGGAGAAAAGCGCAGCCTGATTTCGCAATACTGGGGAGAAAACTTCTGACCTCCGGCCAATTCCAAAAGATCCTCCATGCGATCCATCACAATCAGGTGACCTTCTTTGTCCAGATGGCCGAAATCCTCCGTATGATACCAGCCATCCACGATTTTCTTGGCGGTCTTTTCTTCCTCCTTATAATAGCCTGAAAACATATTCGGTGTATGGATAAGGACCTCTCCATCTTCAGAGAGCTTGATCTCAACATTTGGTAAGGGTGGGCCGCACGTCTCCGGTTTTATCTGGTTGTCTAAGTGGCAGGTCACGATTCCCACCTCAGAACTCCCGTAAAGCTGTTTGACATTTATCCCTATCGCGTGAAAATACTGGATCACATCCGGGCTGACGGCCGAACCTGCCGAATAACCGACACGGGTCTTGCTCAGACCCAGATTATCACGCAACGGTCTGAACACGGAAAAGTCTGCCAAAAAGTAGAGGAAGGCAAGTGAGAGACCCGGTTTTTTGCCGGTCATTGTGTATGCTGACGCGCGATACCCGATCTTGAGTGCCACTTTAAAAAACAGACGTTGCATCCAGCCGGAATCCTTGACCTTGACTTGAACGAGACTGATCAGATTTTCCCATAGCCTGGGTCCAAAAAATACGATCTTTGGCCCGATTTCCCGGATGTTGTCCTGCACTGTTTCCGGTTCCTCCGGAAAATTGGTTCGCAGACAATAGACAAGAGAGCATGCTACCCCGAACAATTGCTCCGCGATCCATGCTAAAGGCAGAAAAGAGAGATACTCTTCGTTCTCCTCATATTGGTCAAGAGCATTAACGGCCTCGGCCATACCAATCAGGGCCTTATGGGTAACCATGGCGGCCTTGGGTTGCCCCGTGGTCCCGGAACTGTAAAAAAAGACCGCCATGTCTTCCGCTTTGGTCTTTGCCACGGATTCTTCAAATGAGTCCGGATGTTCCTTTTCATAGGCCCTGCCTATTTCAAGCATCTGGTCCATGTTTATGAGTAGGGGGTCCGTGTAAGTCCAAAGGCCCTTGGGATCCCAATAAATAATCTTTTTCAATCCCGGGAGCTTTTCCTTGAGTTCCAAAACCTTGTCAACCTGCTCCTGATTCTGGCAAACCACGAAACGGGACTCCGAATGACTCACATAGTACTCGACCTCGGGTGGTGTGCAGTCCGCAAAAATGCCCACTACCACGCCTCCCGCCCCCTGTGCCGCTAATTCAAACCAATAGGCATGCGGTTTGTTCTCCGCCAGTATGGATACCCTCTCACCATGCTTAAACCCCATGGAAATAAAGGCCAGGGATAGATATTTCACCAATTCGTAATAATCGGCCCAGGAATAACTCTGCCAAATTCCCATATCCTTTTCACGAACTGCTGCCTGAGTTGATCCGTACCTGCGGTAGTTCCTTAGCAGGAGCTTTGGAAGCGTGTCCTCTTTATTTTCTGTCAAATGCATTTTTTTCATCGCTCTGGCCATTGTTTTTGCATGACGGAAATCATTCCTTACCCAGGTATGCCTGGATCACCTTTTCGTTCTGCTTTATTTCGGCGGGCGTCCCCTCGGCAAGCTTCAAGCCAAAATCCAGAACCACCACCCTGTGACATATATCCATAACCACACCCATATCGTGTTCCACAATAATGATGGGAATTTTCCATAGTTCATGAATATCCAGGATAAACCGGGCCATGTCCTCTTTCTCCTCCACGTTCATCCCGGCCATGGGTTCATCCAGAAGGAGGAGTTTTGGATGAAGGGCCAGGGCCCTGCCCATATCAACTCTCTTTCTGAGACCATAAGGCAGGCTTTCAACCACCCGGTATCTCACCTCTTCCATCTCGAGGAGGTCGATAATTTCCTCCACGACTTTTCGATTTTCAACTTCTTCACGACGGGCCTTTCCGAAAAAAAAGGACCCGGCCACGGGCCCGTATTTAATGTAGACATGACGCGCGGCCATCAGATTGTCAAGGGCGGTGAGACCCGTATAGAGTTCAATATTCTGGAAGGTCCTGGAAATGCCCAGCTTCGCCCTCTTACTTGGGGAAAAACGGCTGATATCATGTCCCTCAAAAGAGACACGGCCTCTTTGCGCGTGATAAAAGCCGCTTACGCAGTTCAACAAGGACGTCTTTCCTGCACCATTGGGGCCAATGAGTGCCAGTATCTCATCTCCATTAACCTCAAAAGAGACATCCATGAGGGCCTGTACCGAGCCAAAGCTGAGGTTCAGGTCTTCTACTTTCAGTTTTGTTTGGTCTTCAGCTGTCATCAGGCCATCCCGAAAAATTTAGTTGTTAGCGGGTCGAAAATAGAGGATATCCATTATATTGCCTTCCGGTTTATTTTTGAAAACGGCTTCCACGGGCATACCGATCTTAAGGTCCTCCGGACGTGATTCACTTATTAAATGGATCAAGCCGCCGTCACTCCCTTTGAGCCTCACAATACCCAGCATCCACGGCTCCTTCAGCCGCTTCCCGTCCGTTGAAAAATAACTTTCACCAAAGGTCAGCAGGGTGCCTCTCGGCTCCACCTCCACCCATTCCATGTCTTCCACAAAGCATTCCTCACAAAAAATTCTCGGTGGAACAAGAACGCGGCCACACTGCCTGCACTTGGTGCCCATTATCTTCTTGTGGTCTCTCAGCTCTGTAAAAAAACGATCCCCGGCCTTTCCCACCGACCATTTATAGTTGATCTGTATTTCTCCGTCAATCGATAACACAGCCTTTTTCTTGGCCATTTTTCCCTCCTGTTTCAAGCTGACTTTTTATGTTGAGCGCGATGACTAATCCCGGCCAATTACCATAACCGCGTTATACTGATACATACCGCCCCACCCATTGGCAACGGCATTGTTGACATCTTTTGGAACCTGGCATGCTCCGGCCTGGCCCTTGGCCTGAAGGTAGCACCAGCAAAGTCTCGACATCCCTGCACCTATGGGGTTTCCCTCTCCCTGAAGACCACCGGATGCATTTACCGGCAGGGGGCCGTCTTTGAGGGATATGCCTTCGTCAATCATGCGGCCTGCCCCGCCCTCTGAACAGAGCCCCATGGCCTCACAGTGCTGCATCTCTTTATATGTAAATGGGTCGTAGACCTCAGCGTAATCAATCTCTGCCATTGGATCTCGTATGCCGGCCTTTGCTTGAAAAAAAAAAACAGCGAGATACGCGTAATCAAGCTTTCCCAGGTCTTTATTTTGACGTCCCATAAACCACACCGAATCCGCTCCCCTGCCTACCCCTTTTATCCAAATGGGGTCATCTGTCAGTTCTCGTGCCACATCCTCGGAAGCCAGGATCAGGGCCCTGGCCCCGTCTGTCACGGGCGACGTATCCAGGAGTTTGACCGGCCAGGAGAGATATGGTGAGGCAAGAACGTCCTCCACGGTCAGTTTCATGGGCAATTGCGCATAAGGATTTGAAAGTGCGTTTCCTCGGTTTTTTACCGAAACCTTCGCCATCTGCCTTTCAGTGATGCCATACTTGTGCAGATAAGCCCTCGCCTCAAGCCCGCATTGTATTGGTACGTTCAAACCGATCGGTCTCACAAATGCCTCATCGTAAACGGTGTTAAACACGGCTTGAGCTGAGTCATTCTCGCTCATTTTCTCGTAACAGAGAACCATTACCAGGTCGTGCATTCCGGAGGCCACATGCGTATAGCCAAGAATCGGCGTGGAGATTGCCGTTGAACCACTGGTGCTGTTTCGCATCGTGGGCTTCAGAAGACCTCCCGAGGCGTCTATCGCAACTTTATCTGAATTGTTAATCCCACAGAAGGCATCTACTGCCGACCCAAAGACAACAGAATCGATATCATCCTTGGAAAGATGGCTGTTTTCCAACGCGTTTCGTGCAACATCAAAAACCATTTCCTCCACGGTTTGTTCTTTACGAAATTCGTATTTTTGCATTCCTGCGCCAACGATGGCAACCCTTTTAGGCATTTCTTTCTCCCTTCAACAATAACAAAAAACGACCAGACTGTTACTCTATTTGTCCACTACCACTTGCTCAGGACAGCGGCGCCGGCCGTTGCGGTCGGTATGCCCCCCCATGAATGGGCCAGACCCACGCGAGCTCCGGGAACCTGGACCCCGTTTGCCTGACCTCGAATCTGCCGGACTACCTGGGCCACGCGAATAAGACCCGACGTGCCGACGGCATTACCCCTGCCAAGGAGCCCCCCTGACACGTTTACCGGCAGTCTGCCTTGTTTTTGAAAACTTTTATCGGCAACACACCCCTTGATTTCATCTGAACCACAAAGACCTAATGCTTCACAGTGAAGCAATTCCCTGTGGGCATACCAGTCGCTCACCTCGGCCAGATCAATCTCCCGATCCGGTCGGCGGATTCCTGCCATCTTATATGCCTGGCGCGCCGCCCATTTTGTTTCCCTGGATACACCCTGCTCACGGAAAGCCAGGTGACTCTTATCCGAACACCAGCCTATACCGCTTATAAAAACCGGCTCGTTCTGCAGGTCCTTGACCCTCTTTTCAGAGGCCAGGATAACAGCACAGGCAGCATCCGCCTCTTGAGCCTTAGTCATCTTTCTGATGGGCCATGAAAGCAGATCAGAGTTCAAAACGGCTTTTTTGTCCGGGCCAGAGCCCTTTGTGCCGTTACCCATATTCAAATTCTTGACAGCTACCTCGGCCAGATCGTCTTCACTCAGTCCCGTTCGATCCATGAAAGCCCGTGCCTCCATGGCGGCCAAAACGGGTTCAAGACCCAAAAGATTGGGGACGCTTTTGCAAACCGGTCTCGAAAACACGGGCTCCATGGAATCGGCTATTAGTTTCTGATAGCTCAATCCATCAGGGTCTCTTTCCGAGGCCTTTTGAACGGATGCAACGACCACGACCTGGGAAGGATCGGACATGACCTCCATATACCCTGCAAAAAGGCAGTAAATTCCATCTTCGCCCAACCGTAAATCGCAGGGCTTCATAACCCCGCCTATGGAGTCCAAGGTGTATTGATTG
>DAOUXC010000248.1 GCA_030666795.1 Desulfobacteraceae bacterium | reverse complement strand
GGTCACTGTCTGTCCCAATGTAAATATAACACCAAGTGTGCCGGTCTCAGACGCACCCCGGTAGTTTATGTAGATAAAAAAGCTCGCGATCAGGATGGCAACCCCCTTTTCTACCAGGACAAGCTGGGTGCCGGTCACGTCAATAATGCCTAATTGAGTTAAATAGTGTACGGTGTAGAGAGCAAATGTGACCGCGTAGAGACTCCCTGCCACGGATGAGGCAAACCATTCCATCCATCCGGCCAAAAAACTGGTACCCCTTCCGAAGGCGATCCTCGCAAAGTTGTACGCACCACCCGCCTTGGGCACGGCTGAGCTCAATTCCGCATAGGACATGGCCGTGAAAAGGGCGATCACCGCGTTGAGCGCAAAGGTAAGGATGACCCCGCCTGGCCCGGCCACCCTTATGGCATTACCGACCCCTAAAAAGACACCTGCCCCTATCATCATGCCCACACCCATCATGGTTATATGAAGGAGTGTGAGGTTACGGGAAAGCTCTGTTGTTATTTTTGGGTGTTCGGCCCCGGAAGGGGCATCGGGATCGTTCTCAGGAATCGTTGCCATTTATGATTTCCTTCTGTATCTCCCTTAGTGAACCGGGATGGTGCGTGTGGATACGCTCGATAATGTGCCGGCTCCAAAACGTCAGAAAAACAACAATACACAAGGCCGCGGCTGTGAGGATTATGCCTATAAAAACGTCAAAAGTCATGGGCAACTCCGGGTCATGATGTCACATTAAATAGAGGGTGACCATATACTACTAATGAACAGACTTGTCAAATTTCAATTAAAAAGTGGCGTACAACGTGTTGACCGACATAGAGTATCTGTGTAAAATTGAGCGCGAGCTACTTTGGATTTATTAATTTAACCTATTAAAATGAAAAAAAACAAAGAAATGACGACTCAATCAGTTCAAACCGTACAGGCGGGTAATTCATCAAGCCTGGATGAGATCAAAAAGGCCCGAACAAGGGCGGCAGTATCGGTCTGCATCAACCTGTCACTGGCTTTTGGAAAGGGTATCGCGGGTATCTTGGCCGGGTCGTCGGCCCTGCTGGGCGACGCAATCCACTCGGCAACCGACGTTATTGCATCGGCTGCCGCCTATATCGGGCTGTGGCTGGCAGGCCGTCGTCACGCCTCATTTCCATACGGGCTTTATAAGGCAGAGACGGTTGCGACCCTGGTGACTTCAATTGCCATTATTTTGGCCGGTTATGAAATAGGCCGCAGGGCATTTCTGGGACCCGGGACAATGCCCGATGTTAAGCTTGCCCTGCCCGTGGCTTTGATATGTCTGGTTGTCACCTTTTCATTCGGCTTTTACCAGCTTCGTATGGGAAAGAGGTTCCATTCCCCGGCCCTCGTGGCGGATGCCAAGGATTACCTTGCGGACGGAATGTCCACCGGCGTGGTGGTCATAAGTCTGATCGGGGCCTATTTCGGTCTTAACCTGGATAGATGGGCCGCGGGTGCCGTGGCCCTTTTTGTCTTCTGGTCGGGCGGCCAGTTGTTGTGGCGGGCCGTGCTCGATCTCATGGACGAGGCAATTGACCGTGACGCGGAACGGGAAATTATCTCGCTGGTGATGTCCCATCCGAGAGTGGAAAAGGTGATACAGTGTTTGAGCCGTAATGCCGGGGGGAGATTTATAGTCGATTTGGACGTGGTTTTGAGAACCCATTCCCACGAACTCGCGGATCGTGTCTCCCATTCTCTGGAGCATGAAATATGCAGGCAGTTCCCCAGAGTGGTCATGGCCCGGATCAAAACACACAGCCGTCAACCGGAGCATATACGGAGACTGACACCGCTGAAAGAACAGGGGGGTGCTGTTGCGGAACACCTGGCAAAGGCCCCGTGGTTTCTATTGGAAGTCGTTGATCGAAGCACCATGGAGACCATCCGGCAGGAAAACCTTCAGAATCCCCACTGGCAGGCGGAAACGAAACGGGGTTTTTTGGTGGGAAAATGGTTACTTGGATACAATCCCGATCAGCTCTTAGTAACCAGGGAAAAGGAGGGCACGGCATTTGCCTTGCTCAAGGAAGCGGGTGTGGAAATAAAATTGGCGGAGAACGCGAACTTTAGTGGGGGATGATCATGATGTCCATACGAAAACCCTGTGCCGGAGGCAGGTGGGCTCTGCTCATTCTGCTGGTTATGATATCTGTCTTCGTATCAGACGCGGTCATGGCGGATAATAAGGAAGATCCTTTGATTGAGGCCGTGCAGATGGGCAAACTGTCAGACGTACGGCTCCTTTTGGAAAAAGGTTCTGATGTTAATGCCAGGGATGCATACGGTTATTTTACCGCCCTTATGTATGCGTGTAACGGAAGGCATTCGGAAATCATTGACCTCCTTCTTGAAAAGGGTGCTGACTTAAATGAAAAAGATTCGCGTGGCAACACGGCCTTGATTTTGACCTGTGCCCGCGGCAATCCGGCAGGCGCGGAACGTCTGTTGAAAAACGGGGCCCATGTCAACGTCAAAGGGGCATACCAAATGACGTCCCTGATGTGGGCAAGCTCACAGGAAAAAACAGCGCTGATTCAGCACCTTTTAAGGCATGGTGCTGATGTGAACGCCAGAGATATTGAAGGTGAGACCGCTTTGATGTTTGCTTCGGGTCCAATATACGTTGAAGAAAAGGTCAAAGAAAGGGAAGGAATGGGAACAAGCACGACCTCACTTGATTCTCCGGGCGGTTATGAGGAAGTGGTGAAAGTCCTTTTGGATAAAGGGGCTGATGTCAATATCAAGGACAGGGATGGACACACGGCCTGGTCGATTGCCGACTCAGGGGGATATCCGGAAATAGCCGCACTGCTTAAGCAGAATGGCGCCAGGGCTACGGGCACACCGGTGGATAAGGACATGGCTTTTCGCCTGGCAGCGCGCTCCGGCCGCCCGAACGCGACCCTGCTGCTGCTCAAAAAAGGCGCTGATATCAACACCAGGGGCCAGTTTAAGATGACGGCCCTGATGGACGCGTCGTTAAACGGAAATCATGAAATCGCGAAGCTGTTGCTGGAAAAAGGCGCTGATGTGCACGCAAAGGACAAGGCAGGTGAAACAGCCCTGGTCTATGCCAAAAAATACGGCCATGAAAAAATCAGGGTACTGCTACAAAAATATGGCTTAAAATAGCTGTCCCTGATTTTGAGGCTGACATAGAGATAATAAATGCTTTGATGACCGTCTATCCCCGTGGCCTGTTGCATCCGTATTTGTCACGGTATTTCTTGAGCCCCGCCCTGATCGCGTCATCCACCTTCATTATGGGCAGCCAAACAGGGCTGTCCACCTTGAGATTTTCGGCCTGAACGGGGAGACCGAGTATACCACGCAGGGCGTTTATTTTGGTCCTGCGGGCCGTGACGTCGGCCGCTGCCGCATTGCGGTCTATCAACACCCGCCCGGCGTAGAGCCTGGCCCACTCCCCGGAGACCGGAATTTTTATCTTATCGGACAGATTGCCGGTACTGTCCTCATGGAGATACTCGGCCTCGTCCTCAATGTTCTCGATCTCGATCTTCTGATCGCCGGAAGTCTCCCAGTAATCGGCCTGAACATTGCCCACCACAATATTGTCCTTGAGCAGAAGGGGCCATTTTCCCTGTTTCTGGATGCCGTTTCGATCCGCAAAGGCAAGTACGTTGTTTGAAAGCTCGGCAATAACGGTCGCGTCATTTTTAAAAGAGTTGCCTGAGAAGCCCTGGGCAAAGGCATCGTATTTTTCGGTAAAAAGCACGGTATTGCTTGTAATGGTGAAAACGGGCGCCGATTTCTCGTCCGAACCGCTCCATTTGGAACCGGCGTAAATTCCGGTCCCGGTGTTGTTGATAACCAGGTTATTATGGATTGTGACCTTTGAGTTGCGGTAACCGCTGATGGACATGGCCCCCTGCGTGGGGGCGGAGTTCATGATCACGCAGTTTTTCACGGTTATTCCCCACGCGCCCGATCTGTTTTTGGTCCTGCCTGCTATTATTTTCAGGGCACCACGATCCGGCGTGGGGTTTTCTCCTGTTTTCGGGCTGGCCTTCCGCACCAGGAGGGTCTTGGCGTCGTCCTTGTAGCGGCTCTGGGGTCCCTGATCGATGATGATGCCATCTATAACGATCCCCGGCATGTCCTTTCCGCCGCCCTTGTGATACTCGTACTTTTTCAGATCGATCATCAGGCGGGAACCGACCTTATAGTTCTTCGTCCTGTTGTCACCCGCAAAAACGGTTTTGAATTTGCCCCAGGGATCACGAGCGGAGAAGTCCTGGGAATAACCGCCGATTATGGAAACAGGGACCTTTATCACGTCGCAGCCGTTACTGCCCTTACCCATGTAAATGCCCACGGCAATGTGAACCGTGTCTCCGGGATTGAGCTTCTTTATGATATTACCGAGATCCTTTGCCGGCTTCTTAATGGTAGCTTTTTTGCCCTTGCCACGCTCGGAGGATATGTAAAAATCCCGGGCAAAGGCGTTACCGGCGATCAACAGGAAAAAGGCGACAATAAGGGCTATAAGTTTGCGATCACACTTCATACAAAACCTCCTTCTCATCCGCATCTTGCGAATGGTGTTTAGATATGGCTCGAAAAAAGTCCAGACCTTTTGTCTGGCACAAGGCATTAAAAGAAAAGAAGAGTTTGGACTTAACACGATTGAAGCCCACTTTCAATTCAAATTATAAAAATTATCCCGCTAAACATCGCAGGCGGGACGGCCCGGAATGAGTCAACCGGGGGAAGTGTACGCAGTGAGGAGGGGTGGGCGCATTGCCATTGAGCGGGGTCTTGGATGAACACATCGATTTAACCTGGGCAGTTCTTTTTATCATAGCCCCGCGTGAAAATTTTTGTCGTGTACTTAAGAGATATTTGAGGGAGGTTGAATAATGGAGAAGGTTTGACACTTCCAAAAATACAGGTTAACATGTCTTTAAATAACCTGTTAAATTTCTTGCCAAAATCAGACTATTTTACCTATAGCGGTCTAAATCGCAACTTCAGGAAGGACTCCGTGTATGAGTAGCTTTATTAAAGGCAACGTCTTAGAAGAGCTGCTGAAGCTGTTGAAGCTGGAAAAAATCGAGGAGAACATCTTTCGCGGCCAGAGCCAGGATCTGGGATTTGGCACTGTGTTCGGGGGTCAAGTGCTGGGGCAGGCGTTGTCCGCCGCCTCCCAGACCGTCCCCGAAACCAGACAGGCCCACAGTCTCCATGCCTATTTTCTCCGGCAGGGGGATGCCACCAAACCCATTGTCTACGACGTGGATTGTATAAGGGACGGCAAGAGTTTCACCACTCGGCGTGTGCGGGCAATCCAGAAAGGTCGTGCCATCTTTTCAATGTCCGCGTCCTTTCAGATCCAGGAGACCGGGTTCGACCACCAGGATACCGCACCCGAAGTCCCCGGTCCGGATGGCATCGAGTCAGAACTGGAAATGGCGCGCAGGGTGGCGGATAGGATTCCAGAAAAGGTGCGGGATAGAATTCTCTGTGAAAAACCCATCGAGCTAAGACCGGTCAATCCCATCAATCCCTTTGCGCCCGAGAAAAAGAAGCCTGTCAAGTACAACTGGTTCAGAGCCATCAGCCGGATGCCGGACGACCCGGCCGTTCATCAATACCTGCTGGCCTACGCATCGGATTTTCACCTTGTGGGCACATCCCTTTATCCGCATGGCCACAGCTTCTGGGAGCAGAACATGCAGATGGCAAGTTTAGATCACGCTATCTGGTTTCACCGGGACTTCCGCATGGACGACTGGCTGCTTTATGTCATGCACAGCCCTAACGCCTCAGGTGCCAGGGGCTTGAATTTCGGCAGG
>DAOUXC010000085.1 GCA_030666795.1 Desulfobacteraceae bacterium | reverse complement strand
GAACTTAATAAAAAGCAAGTTTTTTAGTAATATTAAAAATATTTTAAAGGGAAATAAAAAAGATGAGAATTTTTTAAAGGGGGATTGAGGGGGATTTTTCTTTAGCTGCTATTTGGAGTTCGACATTTCCCCGGGGTCGGGGGAATTTTCATAAACGTTCGTATATCCGCGCAATAACACCATCAATATTCTTGAGCACTTCTCTGTCTGAAAACCTCAACACGGTAAATCCAAGACCTGCCAGGTATCTATCCCTGATCCTGTCTTTTCTGCTCCCCTCCTCAGAATAATGCTGGCCACCGTCAATTTCAACAACAAGCTTTGCCTTCGGGCAATAAAAGTCAACAATGTAGTTGCCAATATTTTTTTGTCTGTAAAAATTATAACCCTTTAGACCCTTTCTCCTGACCCTTGCCCAGAGAAACCTTTCCGCATCGGTCATGTTCTTTCTAAGTTCCCGGGCAAATTCCTTTAGATTCTTGTTGAACGGGATCATCTGTTAAAATCCCCCTCAATCCCCCTTTAAAAAAGGGGGAAGCTCTTAATATTCAATATAATCCAAAATCCCCCATTTCCAGAGGACAACCAACCCTTCCCCTCCTTCTAGGGACCCACCCAAACTTCCCCCTTTTTTAAAGGGGGGCCAAGGGGGATTTTCCCTTCTGTTACTCATTCAAAAAACTTGCCTTTAAACCATCTCATGATTATTATGCGTAAATAGATAAAGCATCAGGTTTTGTAAATAACAAAAATCAAAAATCCGCAGGTCCCACACATGAAAAACGATCCTTTCCATTTTGTCCAGCCAAATCGGCAAGGAACCGATCAGCCCCAGTCCGATTTCCAGGAACTGGAGGCCACAGAATTATATTGCCCAAAGTGCGGCCGCGCCGTGCCGGTCAAAAAGTTCCTGCTCCTGATCCTGCCCGATGGAGACAAATATGAATACCGTTGCCAATTCTGCGGCACCAAGGTGGGGGATAAGACCGACCGCTCCGGGCAGTTCTATGGTGTCCTGAGAGGATAAGGGATTCCCGAATCACCCTCCCATTATTTTGAATTGACTCCCAAACAGTTAAATGGTAATGGATCTTGATATTTTATTAACACCTTATGTAATCGCGGAAAGGACAATCATGAAAAAATCGATTACCTGTTTATTACCAACCCTCTTAACCCTCATGCTTTTGACCCTTGTTTACGCCCCTGCCACTTACGCGAAAAAGACGGAGAAAGTGGCCGTGCTCCCCTTTGCCATGAATGCGGAGCGCGATCTCAGCTTTCTGAGGGAAGGCATTCTGGATATGCTGGCATCCAGGCTCTTCTGGAAAGACAAGGTGATGGTTATTGAAAAACGCCTGATCAAGAAGGCCATGAAGGGCCACCAGGGCCCTATCACCCCGGAATACGCAACCGAACTGGCTCACAAGCTGGACGCAGACTACGTGCTTTACGGTAGCCTGACCATCTTTGCGCAGAGCGTCAGCATGGATGCCACCATGGCCAGTCTGAAAAAGAAAAAGCCCCCCGTCACGGTCTTTGTCCAGACCAAGGGCATGGAAGCCGTTATCCCGGAAATCAACAAGTTTGCACAGAAGGTAAATGCCAAGATATTCGGCAGGCCCTATATGGACACGGAGTTTGCATACATACCCCGGGGCACCTACGGCAAGCCGGTGGACAGCGGTGCCTCACCTCTGAACCCCAATTTTACGCGATATCACCAGGTCAATGTGCAGGATAATTCTTTCTGGAAAAGCAAACGCTTTCAGACGGAAATCCAGGGCATAGATATTGGAGACGTGACCGGTGACGGCCAGAACGAGATCGTGCTCCTGGAAAATACCGGTCTTTCCGTTTACAGGTATCAGGACGGCGCGCTGCTCAGGATAGGGTCCCACCGCTCTGCTGATCGGTATCGTTTTATCGCCGTGGACGTGGCCGATATTAACGGCAATGGCCGTGCCGAAATATTTGCGTCCAAGGTGAGTAAGGATACGGTCACCTCCGTTGTCCTTGAAATGGAGGGAAACGTCCTGAAACCGATAGTCAATAAGTCCGGGTGGCTTTACCGCGTAATGAACTGGCCCGGCAGGGGAAACATCCTTGTGGGCCAGGAAAAAATGGCCGGAGGTGTTGGCGGTTACGTCAACGTGATCCGGGATTATTTTGTATCGGGCATCTTTGCCCTTACCTGGGAAGGGTCCAATTACGTTAAGGCCGACGAAGAGCCCCTGCTGGATCTGCCCAAGATCTATATCTACAACTTTGCGATCGGCGACCTGGGTGGTGATCCCGAGCCCGAGATCGTGACCATAGACCGGAATAACAAACTCAGTCTGCTGGATGGGGAGGGAGAGGAAATCTACAAGGGAAGCGATTTCTTTGGCGGGACCCTCAATTTCATAATAACAAACCCGGCTGAAGGGCAAGGGACCGGCGAAAAAGATCTGAAAGAAGAATGGCTCTATATACCGGCCAGGATATTGATTGTCGATCTGGACAAAAACGGAAAAAACGAGATCATTATTAATCAAAATAAATCATCCACCTACGGCATTACCGAACGTTTCAAGGCCTTCGACGAGGGCAAGATGGTTTCCCTCTCCTGGACAGGCCTCGCCTTAGACCCCAACTGGGAATCCCGGAAGATTCCCGGTTGTCTCTCCGCCTACCATGTCAAGGACCTTGACAACGACGGGAACCCTGACCTGGTGCTGTCCCTGCTCCAGCAGCGGGGCGCAAAATTCTTTCAAAAGGCGAAAAGCCTGGTGGTGAGCTACAAACTCAAAATGAAGGAGGAAGAGGAAGAAGAGTAGCGCTCGAGCTGCCGGGATCCTCACCACGAAAGACACAAAGGGCACGAAGATCCCCCCACCCCCCTTTATAAAGGGGGGAACTAAGATTTTGCATTTAACAAAAAGCAAATCATTTCAAAACCTTCCCCCTTTTTAAAGGGGATTTTTCAAAGCCTTCCCCCTTTTCTAAAGGGGGATCGAGGGGGATTTTTGTTCACATGAAACTACAACATTGACGTTTCCCTAATCATACCGATCCATCAAGCTCAATTGCTCACCTATATGAAATTATCAAGCATCTCAATCGGTTTATTGATGAACTTCAATGTGAAGTATCTGAAAAGTGGCATTAAAAGAATGATTTTATAATAACTTCGCGTCCTTCGTGCACATCGTGGTGAGTAATAACCTGCCAAACAAATGATATTCCACACAACATAAAGTGGTCACAGACGACACTATGCGTACCCTGAAGAAAAAATAGGCTGTAAATTAAATAATTTATTGACTTTTTTCTTTGAAAGGTGATATATATGCAAAAATTTTCTTTGTTTAGTGATTTATTGCAGTAAATCTAAGGCATTAGCCTGTAATAGGGCACAAAATGAAAGGGGGTGATCCCGGGGAAACTCAAACGAGGCAAGGAGCGTTTTTTTGGCAAGAGTGATTGTTTGTGAAAAAACTTTCTTTAGGAGGAAAGAGTAATGAAAAAGTTTCTTTTAATCTTGACGGTGACCGTTGTCGCCCTTTGTGTAGCCGCACCGGCCATGGCCGGGCTCAAGCTGACCACCAAGGGGTACATGGATGTCACAGGCATTAATATCAATAAGAATATTATTGATCGTGGTGTCCCTGCTGCCGGCAACAATAACACCAATGATTCCGCCAATTCATGGTATAATATGGAGATGATCGTCAATCCGACCCTGCACATAAACGACAAGGTCAGGATCCATGCCCGGTTTACCGTGATGGAAAAAAACTGGGGCAGCAATATGGGTGGTTCCTATGAAGACACCAGTACTGCTGGCGCGACCAGTAATTTTGACAATTATCGAGGCGCCCACAACTTTTGGTGGGAACAGCTCTACATGTCCTTCCCGCTCCTTGGCGGCAACCTGTATGTAGGCCGCATGTCGGGCGGCGGCTGGGCCTATCCTTTTCAGGATGACGCGGACAACCGTGACAGGATCAAGTATGTCAGGAAGTTCGGACACATCGTCGTGCTGGGCCTGATTGAAAAGCTCATAGAGGGTGACGGTGGAAATACTCTTAATATTGCTCAGGTTGCTGATACCTTTGACACATCACACGGCGACATAACCGGATACGGGATCGGTACCATTATACCCTTCAGCAAAAATGTAGTCCTCAAAACCGTGCTCTTTTATTATGACAGGCAGGGTTACTCCACCGCTGCAGTACCAGTCATCGGTCTTAAAGGCCGGGGAAGTACCACGGTCTGGATGAATGGCCTCATGATCAAGGCCGGTCCGTTTAGACTGGATACGGAGATTAACTACAGACGTACTGATAGGGATGACGCATTCGTTAATTTAGCAACAGGCCTACCAAAAGACTGGAATGAAGACATGTGGAGCTGGTGGTTGGACGCCAGTTTTACCTTCGGTCCCGCTCAAATCGGTGGTGGTTGGTTCTGGCTTGAAGGTACGGACTCCGTCAACGCCTGGGACAACAAAAATCTCTGGGGCATTGGTGGCGAATTTCAACCCCTGTACCTGTTTACCAGCGAAGACGCCGGTCTGTTATTTGACGCCTCAGGTCTGCCCAATGGATCATCCGGGACGAGCGGTCTTATGGCCTTTTTTATCCGCGGCGCCTATAATATCTCCGACAGCATGAAAATCGATGCTATCCTGGCATACGTGGAAGGTGATGAAATGCTGAGGGGAACCCACTACGATGGCGTCAGGACTGCCGATGATGAATTCGGTTGGGAATTTGACATAAATTTCACATGGAAGTTTATGCCAAACATCAAGTACTGCGCGGGCTTTGCCTATCTTGATGCAGGCGACTACTTTAGTGAAGCCGGAGGTCTTACTGGTATAGTTGGTAACGGCGTCGGTTCAGACATGAGTAACGACGTGTGGGCATTGCATCACAAACTGGTCATCAACTGGTAAAAGCCGTTAACCTTTAATATATCCCCGGGGGGCTTGACCCTCCGGGGTTTTTTTGTGTAAGAGTTCAGCGTTCAATAATTCAAGGTTGCTTTTCTTTCACCAGACTCGCGACTTAACCCACCGCTTAACCGTAACGAACTAAAATTCTCAAAGCGTTCCATCCTCATGCTTTCTCCATTCCAAGCTCATGAATCTGTCTGTGCGGTGCGGATGTCCGCATGCGGACCTGCCTGAGCCACCCGGAACGCGGCGGACAGAGAGAAATCCCCCTCTGTCCCCCTTTAGAAAAGGGGGAAGATTATGAAAAAACGTGCTCTTTATTAAGTGCAAAACATACGTTCCCCCCTTTTCTAAAGGGGGGTCAGGGGGGATTTTAAAATAGGGCAACTATTGTTTCAAAATTATGAGATTAAGTGTCAATTTGAATCAATCCTGACTGACGGTATTTTATCTTGACTTTTTGCTATCTTAAAGTATAAACTCCTAAATGTATATTTAGACAGGAGAAATGCCATGAAAGCAACAGCAAAAGACATGCGTTTCAAGACAAAAGAGATATTGGCTGCAATAGAACGCGGGGAGGAAGTTACCATCACGTACCGCGGAAAAGAAAAAGCCAAAATTGTTCCTCTCGCACGAGAGCGATCCACGAATACGGGTGGAGAGGAAGAACCCCTTTTCGGAATCTGGCGAACAAACAAACGTGTCGCTGACGTGAATGCCTATCTTGATGAACTCAGGGGAGGCCGGTTTAATGCTCATTGATTCTGATGTACTCATATGGTACATGCGGGGAAACCCGAAGGCCAGAAAAGTTGTTGAAAACCTGGCCCCATTCTCTATTTCTTCGGTCAGTTATATGGAACTGATTCAGGGTCTGCGCGACAAATCAGAAATGAAGGCCCTGCGAGAATTTGTTGTCAACAAAAAGATTTCAATACTGCATATAAGCGCTGAAATATCACAAAAGGCCGTTTTTTATATGGAGCGGTTTTCATTAAGTCATAATCTCAGGATGGCCGATGCCCTGATTGCGGGAACGGCTTCTATTTACGGCAATGTCCTTTTAACCGGGAACTCAAGACACTACCTTCACATAAAAGAAATCACGGTAAAAAAATTCCGGCCATAAAAGAGTTTTCCCGTTTCAATCACCAATCACACTTGACAGATTTTCCATCGCTGCTACCATACAACCACTATGAACCTTTCTCCTTTTATCCTTATCTGTTTTTTTCTCTCTGGTCTTGCCGGGCTCATCTATGAGGTTTTATGGGTCCGCATGATAGACAAGGTCATCGGGAGCGCCCCCTTTGCCGTGGCCACGGTCTTAGCGGTCTTTATGGGCGGTCTTTCTCTGGGGAGCTATGTGGCCGGAAGACGCATCGACCGCATACCCGAAAAAAGAAAACTCTTGTCCCTGTACGGGAAACTGGAAGTGGCAATCGGTCTGTACGGCATAGTCCTTCCAATTTTCATGGTCATGGTCAAGCCCGCATATTCCTTTGCCTACAATCATCTATTCCAGTCCTTCTGGATCTACTCCCTTTTTACATTCTTTGGGTGTATTTTCCTTCTCATCCTCCCCACCGCATTCATGGGCGCGACACTCCCGATCCTGTGCCGTTTCTATGTGGGCCACCTGGATCACCTTGGAGCACGCACCGGCCGTTTGTACGGCATCAACACAATCGGCGCGGCCGTGGGGGCCTGTCTTGCCGGGTTCTTTCTCATCCGGCAATTCGGGGTGTGGGGCTCCATTTTTTTTGCGGCAGGCATAAATTTCCTTGTCGGCGTATCCTGTATCATTATTGGACAAAAAGGGGTGGTATCGGGATTTGCAACAAGCGGGAAGGCAAATAGTCGAAAAGGAGAAAGGCTTCGTAGGGTCCCGCCTGGGCGGGACCTTAAAGGCGGGCACAGTGGCCCGCCCTACAACGGCTATTCTCCCTCCCCTGATGGGAGTAGTGCAGAGGAAGGGGGTGTCAACTGGTCCCTCTGGATATTCGCGGTCTCCGGTTTGTGCGCGATGGCCTATGAGGTCATCTGGACCCGGCTTTTGGGTCTCATTATCGGGCCTACGACCTATTCCTTTACCCTTGTCATTGCGACCTTTATTATCGGTCTGGCCCTTGGGAGCCTCTTCTTCGGTTGGCTCGGAGACAGGGTCAGCAGGGTCTTTCCCTTACTGGTGCTCACACAAATCGGCGCGGCCCTGCTGGCCCTTTTTGTCAGCCAGTTTTTAGGGAACAGCCAGTTTTTTTTCGCCAAGCTGATCTACACTTTTCAGGACCGTTTCGGCGAGATGATCCTGGTTCAATCCATCATCGTATTTTTGGTCATGTTAGCCCCCACCCTGTTGCTGGGCGCCACCTTTCCCTTAGTGGCCAAGATCTATGCCCGGTCTCTGCCCCATATGGGGAAGTCCATAGGAACCGCGTACGCGCTCAACACCATAGGGGCGATCTCGGGATCCTTTGCGGCCGGTTTTCTGCTCATACCGTTTTTGGGAAAAGAAAACGGCCTGAGACTGATCATTGCCTTTCAGCTTGCCTTCAGTCTTGTGGCCTGGATTGCTGTGGGACTCGGGACGAAACAAAAGGTCTTTAAATGTTTATCCTTTTTATGTGTGGCCATGATCGGTATCGCGCTTTTGCTCAATTTTCCGTCATGGAACCGCCAGTTCCTTTCCTTTGGCAGGTATCACAATTTCAAGGGCCTGGAAGGAGATATGATCAGGACCTCTTTTTTAGATGCCTTGATTGCCGGGCCTGAGATCCTGTCCCGGCACGAGACCGGTCGGAAAATCGTGTTTTACGGAGACGGAACCGGCGGGTTTACTACCGTTGAAAAACTGACCGACAGTTTTGGCACAATAAAATATACCCTGTTGAACAGCGGCAAACCCGACGCCTCCTCCCACGGGGACAGGTCCACACAGACCCTTTTGGCCCACGTTCCGCTCCTTTTTCACCCAAATCCCGAAAACGTCATGGTCCTTGGATTAGCCAGTGGAATGACCGCGGGAGAGGCACTCCTCTACCCCATAAAACACATGGACGCCCTCGAAATCAACCGGCAGGTTGTAAAGGCGTGTGAAATCTTCAGACCCTGGAACAATGACTGCCTGAATGATCCCCGATCCCGCATCATTGTCCAGGACGGCAGGAATCACCTGGAGTTGACTGAAGAGACGTACGACGTGATTATTTCCGAGCCTTCCAATCCATGGATGGCCGGTCTCGCCAATCTCTATACCCTTGATTTTTTCCGCACGGTCAGGAAGCGTCTTAAGGATAACGGGATATTTGTCCAGTGGATACATTCCTATGAAATGGACTGGTTCACCTTCAGCATGGCCGGAAGGACATTTGCCGAGGCCTTTCCGGACGGGCTTTTAATGACCACCCTCACGGGTGTGGGCGACTATCTCCTCGTGGGATTCAAGGATAAAAAAGGGTTAAACCCCAATGTGGCCGAAAAGAACTTGAGATATGCCGAAAAATCAAAAAACATGTCCCTTAAAAATACGAGTCTCCTTTTTCGCCTGATTATAACTGAAGACTTGAAAGGACTGTTCGGGCCGGGCCCCCTCCATACGGACAACCGGCCCCTGCTGGAATTCGCAGCGCCCAAACAGCTTTACAGGATTGATTCCTCCATTGAAAAAAAGATGTCGCGAAGGTCCTCCCTGTCCCGACAGGCAAGGGAAATAATTAAGACGACCGATAACACGGATGCCCTGTTGGATATGGCTGAGTTTTCCGCGTCCGTCTATGCCCCGATCTTCGGGTCTCTCGATCCCGATCTGATCAAACCTGCTCAAGGAAAAAGATATCTCAACATACTTGAGACATACTGTAAAGATAACCTTGTTTCGGATTACGGGATATTTCCGACCCGCAAGTTGAGAGAAAAATGCGCCCTGCTCCAGACAGCCGGAATCCGCGAACATTTAGAACACAACCCTGAAGACGCCCCGGCATATTACAGTCTGGGTCAGGCACTGAAACAGATGGGTAAAACAGGGGAGGCCATTTTCGCCTTTCAAAAGGCCATATCCCTGGACCCTTTCCACGCCAAGGCCTGCAACAACCTGGGTGTGGCCTTACTTGAACAGGGAGACATTCGAGAGGCACAAGAGGCCTTTTTAAAGGCCATTTACATTAACCCGGGCCATTCAAAGGCATACTTTAATCTGGCCCGGATTGCCATGAGGAGGGGGAAAAGGGATAAGGCCCTTTCATATCTCCAGGAAGGGCTTAAGCATGAAGATAATCAAAGGGCCAGAAGACTTCTTGAGGAGCTTCAGTAAGGGCGGGTCTTGCACCCACCCGGAAAAAACTATTCGCCGGCTTTCGCTTCACTCAACCAACCCCACGTTATTGTAAAAATCCTGATACAGAGGACCACGCTTTGGTTATCCCCACAGGGAATTTGCTTTGTTGGAATTTCATTGATATATTGAAAGTCCAAATATCAAACAGAAAAAACATGAACGTCGAACATCGAATGTGGTTGTCGCTTCGCTTTTTAATAAAATTGAAACGCCGAAGGTCTACCCTAATTCGGCGTTGGACGTTCGATGTTGGACGTTCGCTTTTTAAGACGAAACAACAATGTAACCCCCTGAAAAAAGTAACATCTTGACAAAATGCCGGACCTGTGGGATTAAAGGCTGTATCAATCAAATATAAGGAGAAAAATTTATGAAAGTTCTCATAAGTGATGCCATGTCCGAAGTGGGTATCAAGATATTTGAGGAAACACCGGACATTGAAGTGGACGTCAATACCGGGCTCACACCCGAAGAGCTCAAAGGGATTATCGGCGAGTATGAAGGCCTTGCCATTCGGAGCGCCACCAAGGTCACGGAAGACATCCTTGAAGCGGCCCACAACCTTAAGGTAATCGGCCGGGCGGGTATCGGCCTTGACAATGTGGATATACCTGCTGCCAGCCAGCGGGGCATTGTGGTAATGAACACACCCGAGGGAAACACTATCACCACTGCCGAACACACAATGGCCATGATTATGGCATTGTCCCGCAACATTCCCCAGGCCACGGCCTCCCTCAAGCAAGGCAAGTGGGAAAAGAAAAAATTGAAGGGCCGAGAGCTTTTCAACAAGACCTTAGGCCTGGTGGGATCCGGACACATCGGCCGCATTGTGGCGGACCGGGCCAAGGGGTTGAAGATGAAGATCATTGTCTATGACCCGTATATCAAGCCGGAAACCCTTGAAAAATTGGACCTGGAACCGGTCTCTTTTGACGAACTGCTTAAAAGGGCGGATTACATAACAATCCACACGCCCAAAACCGATGAAACCACAGGCCTGTTCAACGGGGAAACCATTTCCAAGATGAAAACGGGTGCCATGCTGATAAACTGCGCGCGTGGCGGAATCGTCAATGAAAAGGACCTTTACGAAGCGTTAGAGGCCGGGCATTTGGGTGGCGCGGCACTTGATGTGTTCGCCACGGAACCGCCCGGCGAAATAAAACTGATGGGCCTTACTAATTTCATATGCACGCCCCACTTGGGCGCCTCAACCGAAGAAGCCCAGGACAACGTGGCCAAGGATGTGGCCGAACAGATCGTCGCCTACCTCCTTCACGGATCGGTCAAGAATGACATTAATGGCCCCGGTATCAGCGACGAACTCATGGACACACTCAGGCCCTATGCGACCCTGTTGGAAAGGATGAGTTCTCTTCAAACCCAGCTTGCGGACAGCGCCATTGTGGAAGCGGAAATAGCATATTCAGGCAAAGTTACCGAATATGATCTGGCCCCTTTGACAACTGCCATGCTAAAAGGCATGTTGACCCCCATCCTTAAAGATGACGTGAACTTTGTCAACGCCCCTTACGTTGCTGCTGATCGCGGGATAAAGGTCGTGGAATCCAGGCGCCGGACCCACGAGCATTTTGCCAGCCTCATCAAGCTCAGGGTCAAGACATTAGAAGGCGAAAATATTGTTTCCGGCACTATCTTTGGAAAAGACATGCCCAGGAT
>DAOUXC010000091.1 GCA_030666795.1 Desulfobacteraceae bacterium | reverse complement strand
CGCTTGTAAAGTTTATTGAATCGTTTCTGTTCAGCTTTATCCATGGTATTCTCCTTTTTTTATGATGCCCTGAATTGAGCATCTATAGGAGTTATACCCTGTTTTGAGATTTTTTTCCGCCGCGTAGCGGCTTCGTTCAACAAAGAGAATAAGGATATCAGAATATCCTATTGAATGCACATTTTATATCGTTTATTCCAGTTTGACTAATCGAGAAATCCAATTCAATATTCTTGATCCGGTTTTGTTTGAGGGTCTTCATTTTTTGAGTCCAGCTTTTCGGGACATTAGATAGAATCAGGAAATGGCCCTATATCTTGAAAGCTCGAAAGGAGTAGTCAAATGGCACAATTGAAAAACTTTTTTGCAACCCGTTGGGGTATTATAAGCGTAGGGGCCTTTATTGGAGTCCTTGCAGCGCTCCTGCAGAAACTGGGCAACCCGGGGAATATGGGTATCTGCGTTGCCTGCTTTGAAAGAGATATTGCAGGGGCCCTGGGGCTTCATCGTGCAGGCGTTGTCCAGTACATGCGGCCTGAAATTATCGGATTCGTTTTAGGCTCTTTCATTGCAGCATATGCTTTTAAAGAGTTCCGTCCGCGAGCGGGCTCAGCTCCTATTGTGAGATTCGTTTTAGGGGCATTTGCCATGATCGGGGCATTAGTCTTTTTGGGATGCCCATGGCGTGCCCTGTTGCGTGTTGCGGCCGGTGACGGAAACGCCATTTTCGGTCTGCTCGGGCTGATCGTCGGCATCTGGATCGGCACCCTCTTTCTCAAAGGCGGTTATAACCTGGGGCGTGCGGAGAAGACATACACCTCCGTGGGATGGCTATTGCCTTTGGTCATGTTAGGCTTTTTTATACTGATGCTCATCTTTCCCCACGTTGAGGGTGAGGCCAAGAGCGGTATCCTTTTTTACAGTCTCAAGGGCCCGGGCGCCATGCACGCAGCCGTGATCCTTTCCCTGATTGTTGGCCTTGCAATAGGGTTTCTGGCCCAGAGGAGCCGTTTCTGTACAATGGGCGCCTTCCGGGATCTGATCCTGTTCCGGCAGGCACATCTCTTTATGGGACTCCTCGCTTTAGTGGTTTTTGCCTTTGCCACGAACCTTATCATGGGGCAATTTCACCCCGGCTTTGTCAAACAACCGGTGGCCCATACCATGCACATATGGAACTTTGGCGGCATGGTTGTGGCAGGATTGGCCTTTGCCCTGGCCGGAGGATGTCCGGGACGACAGCTTTTTTTAGCCGGAGAGGGTGATGGAGATTCTGCGGTATTCGTCCTTGGGATGATAGTTGGGGCCGGATTCGCCCACAACTTCGGCCTGGCAAGTTCGCCGAAAGGCGTAGGTCCTCACGGGATTGCAGCCGTGATAATAGGGCTTGCGGTTTGTCTGTTTATCGGTTTTTCCATGAGAAAAAAATAGTGCAAGGAGGATTTGACATGAGCACAACAGTTGATGCAAGAGGACTTTCCTGCCCCCAACCCGTATTGATGACCATGGATGAAATCAAGGCCGTGGGAAAAGGCGAAATCATCATTCAGGTAGACACGGACACATCCAAGGAGAACGTTAGCCGTGCCGCCGAGAGCCAGGGATGGCAGGTGTCCGACGTTCAGGAAGAGGGTGAAGGATACCGTGTCACCATAAAGAGAGAATGAGAAAATTGGCTTTTCTTAATAATATCTTCAAACAGCGAAAATCCGAACCCGCCCCTGAGGGACCCAAAGTCGACCGGGGAATCCTTGTCTTTGAAAACACCAGCGAGGTCATTCGTGCGGAAGGGATCCTGAAGAAAAAAGGATGGGATATACGGGTCATGGGCCCACCGCCCGAGATAAGGAGCGGATGCGACCTGATTATCGAGATTCCTCTGATTGAGGAACTGAATATCCTTCGCACCCTGGAAGAAGTCGGCAATCCACCGCTTCAAATGGTTCCGGTGAGCAGTCCTCTGCTTCAGCCGGTTGACCTGTTCCAAAAAAAGGATTTCGGTCGGCACCTCATGATCAGGGCGGCCAACATGAAGCTGACCATCGATAAAGAGACACAGGTCATTGTAAACGTCTCGGGAGGCGGGTGCCCGGATGTCCCCTATCTTGCTCAAGAGATGGTCGGAAAATCCCTTAGCGAGGCTCCCGGCCCCCGGGAAATCGGCCACACTCTATGTGGATATGCCCTTCATTTAGCCTACGAGGAGATGATACGTCGATGTTAGCCATAATAGGTACCGTGCCTGATCAGGATTTTCCACTTGTAGCAGGGGATGTCGGTCTGGTAGATGATAAGATATACATACAGGGAAAGAGGGTGTCCGTTAACCGGGGGACCCCTGCCCTGCTGGCATCGGCAATCAAGACGTGCGAAGTACTTGATATACCCGGTCCGTTAGGTTATCTTGTAGGAGACATTGGACGGGGAGCCGGGAGCCGGAGCCTTTACGAACATCTGAGCCGGATTCTGGGGAAATGTAATTATAACACAATCGCGTTTCATTATCTTCAACCCGACGTGGACTGGCACAACCGGGTCCTGTTCGCCGTGGAAGAGATGACACAACGGCCCGTATTAATAGCGGATGCGGGATTTATGTATGCGGCAAAGATGAGCGGGCAGTCTTACGAATATGATCTTTTCACTCCCGATATCGGGGAACTGGCATTTTTGGCGGATGAAGAGGCACCGCACCCCTTTTACACAAGAGGATTTATCCTGCATGAAGAAAACCGGATACCCGATCTTATCTCCCGGGCTTACACTCACCAAAACGCAGCCCGATACCTTCTGGTCAAGGGCGAAAAGGATTACGTGGCCGACAGTGAGGGTATCAGGGCCGTTGTTGATCATCCGTCGGAGGATGCAATGGAGGCAATAGGAGGCACCGGTGACACAGTGACCGGTATTGCATCGGCCCTGATAGAGTCGGGCATGCCTGTCCATGATGCGGCCGTTGCTGCCATAAGGGCCAATCGTTTAGCCGGATCATACGCAAAACCCACGCCTGCCACGCAGGTTAAGGAGATCGTCGAGTATATACCCAGGGCACTTGAAGAAATCCTCCACAAAGACGAGGGAATCAGTGAGCAGATCCGCGCCTGAAAATATACAGCAAATACGGCCGGAAATGACTGTTCTTGATGTAGTCTCCAAATACAGGCAGACGGAGGCC
This sequence comes from Desulfobacteraceae bacterium, assembly GCA_030666795.1. Lineage (GTDB taxonomy): Bacteria > Desulfobacterota > DSM-4660 > Desulfatiglandales > Desulfatiglandaceae > JAIOSR01. The sequence continues at coordinate 7,453 of DAOUXC010000091.1, read as the reverse complement.
GTTTTTAAGCGATACGACCAAAAGGCCGGTGAATGTATCTGCTGCCAGGCACTTTTTGAATCTTTACAGGAAATGGCAACAAGGTACCGCTTGGATCTGGAGAGACTTTTGTCTGACCTGAACAAGGTCGCTAAGGGTTGTCATGAGTAATGTATTGAAGCAGGTCTATCTGAACAAACCCGAATGTGTAATCAACTTTCCGCAGTGGCTTCTTTCCTCACAAAAGATTAATGACTACAGGGCAATGTCCCGGCTGGCCATGGTGGAAATAGCGGGGCGTGACAGCGTGGCTGCGGCCGTTAAGGCGGTTATGGAGAAAGATTTTACAGATCTCATTCCAACATATGCCTACACCGGCACGGAGCACGGCCCATGGCTGAGCGTTGAGCAGGCCGTTATCCGGCTGGAGAGTCGATTGCCGGAGACAAAAATACATGACCTCTTAGTCCTGGGCTCACCCGGGTTCTGGCAGGCCCTCAACGGGCGATTTGTAACCGAACTGATATCAAGATACGGCTTTTACGTTCCCTGTTTAGGCTGCCACCTGTATCTCCACAGCGTGCGCATACCCCTCTCACGCCTGCTGGGCGGTGCCCCGATAATCTCGGGAGAGAGGGAGTTGCATAACGGGACTATAAAGGTAAACCAGATTTCCGAGGCCCTGAACGCTTACGAAAGACTTGCAAGGGAATTTGATACTGAACTGATCATGCCCATACGCAACGTCACAGAGGGGGATCTCATCAGGGATATACTTGGTTTTCAGTGGGAAGAGGGAGAAGAGCAATTAGGATGTGTCCTTTCCGGGAATTATCGAACTGCAGACGGAAAAGTGGGCATTGGAAGTCGCCAGGTTCAAAAATACTTAGACGAATTTGCAGGTCCCCTGGCGCGAAAGATAATCCGGGCCTATCTGGAGGGCCGGACTCCTGACCACCTGAAAATTGCGGCGGAACTGATCGGACCCTGACAGGGTTTAAAGGACCATTTTAAGATTTCCATTATACTTTACCCTAACGTTGCAGGGATGAGGTTGAGAATAAATGAAGCCAAAACTGGCCGTTACAAACATCTTTAAGGAACATAACAAACTCAAAGGGTTCGCATTAGAACATGGATTTCAGGGCATAGACTGGTCCTTTGATCTGGATAACCTGCCCGGGACCCCCTTGGATGAATCCAGGTGGGTAAAGGAGCAGGCCATTCTGGCCCCCTTTGAAGTCCGTTACCACTGCCCTTTTTACAAAATCGACCTGGGCCATGACGATCCGAGCCGGGCCAAGGAAGCCGACACCATATTTAGAAATTTAATCCGCCTTGTCTCGAAGGGCGGGGGCAGGTATCTGTCTATTCACATCGGTCTTGGTCGTGATTCCACGGAACCCCTTTCATGGGAAGCTACATTGACCAACCTCGGGCGACTGGTTCAATTCGGCGCCAAGCACAGGGTAAGGGTCTGCCTTGAAAACCTGGCATGGGGATGGACCAGCAGGCCGAATCTTTTTGAAAAACTGATTCGAAGAAGCGGAGCCGGCGTCACCTTTGATATCGGTCATGCCCGGGTATGCGAATCCGTGCGAAGCCAGCAATTTGCGGTTGAAGACTTTTTAACTCCCCATGCGGACCGGGTTTTCAATGCCCATATATACAATAAGGAGGTTTCCGGGATCGGACACATTCCGCCCGAGCGACTGGAAGAGATTAAAGACCGTCTTGACCTGCTTCAAAATGTAGGTTGTGAGTGGTGGGTAATAGAGGTAAAGGAACCCGCAGGCCTACTGCAAACCAAGAAAATCATAGATGAGTATTTAGCAAACTCCAATGGGGCTAATGAACGGACGGTAAAGAGACTTTAGATGAAAATCATCCTTATTCTTTTGGACGGGGTTGGTGACCGATCCTATAAAATCCTGAATAACCGTACCCCCCTTCAAGAGGCCCATACCCCCAACCTGGACAGATTGGCCCAATTAGGAAGCAACGGACTCTTTCATTCGTCACTCATAGGCCGGTGTCTGCCGAGCGAGACGGCCCATTACCTGCTGTTCGGTTATGATCCTCGCAACTTTCCCGGCCGGGGTCTCCTCGAGGCAGTCGGAGAGGGGGTTTCCTTTAATAATGGGGACGTATTGTCCCTGGCCCATCTTTCCAGTGTAACATGGCATAAGGGTATCCCCGTACTTACACACGGCAGGAGCGCTATTAAAGATGATACCCGGAAAATTGAACAATTGTTCGGTGCAGTGACGCCTTATGAGACACAAGGTGTCCGGTTCAACCTGTGCCGAACCGGACCCAATGATGCGATCCTCGTGATAAGCGGTGATGTCTCGCCCCATGTCTCGGATTCAGACCCCATGATTATAGGGCGACCCATGGCCAAGGTAAAACCGGTTTCGGGAAATCCGGAGCCGGAAAAGGCTGCAAAAACCGCGGATGCCTTAAATAATTATTTGTCCTACTGTCACTCGATACTCACAGGGCATGAAGTCAATCGCCATAGGACGGAAGCAAACCTCCCTTCGGCCAACTTCCTGGCAACACAGCGCTACGGCCGGCGAATACCGCAAGAGCCCTTTTATGAGCTATGGGGCCTTAAAGGCATGATTATTGCCTCGGGATCCGTGTATATGGGACTGGCCCATGAACTGGGACTTAAGCCATTTCGAGTAAAAGACACTAAACACCCCGGTGAAGACTTGAAAGAACGCATCCGTATTGCCGTTTCCGACACTTCCCACGATTTCATACATGTTCACACCAAGGCCCCGGACGAGGCGGGCCACACAAAAGATCCCTTGAGGAAGAAGGAGATCATAGAGCTTCTGGACCAGGGGCTCGATGAGTTTGTGAGAGAAGTGGAAGAAAGAAACAACATGTTAGTGGTGGTTACGGCGGATCACTCCACCCCGAGTTCATCCACATTGATTCACTCGGGAGAACCGGTGCCTCTAACGCTTATCGGACCGAACGTCAGGCGCGATGAAGTTAACGCCTTTGACGAAGTAAGCGCCTCATCGGGTTGTATGGGCCTTCTCCGTGGACAGGAACTAATGCTTATGGCCCTCAACTATTCCGACCGGTCCGTGCTGCATGGTCATCGCTTAGGGGAAAAAGAAAAGCGTTATTTCCCGAGCACCTACGAGCCCTTCAAACTGACAGACTGATTTTTTCGGAACCAAGCATGCTGTCGAAAAAGCCGTTTCTCCCCGCCAAATAGGGATTTCACATGAAAAACTTGATTTATCCGCCTAATTGTATATCTCAGGCTATTGCAAGGGTGAGGTTTTTCGGTTTTGATATCCCCTTTAAAGATGTCTCTCCCCTGCTATAAAGCCATTAATATATGAGTCATGAACAGGTAACGTGTGCCATGATCCCTTTTCTTGCGTTCCGGATCTCCCGGTCTGGTTGTTTCAAGGGGTTACGAATGTGGGATGCCTACCCCCTCCCTGTTCCCCTCGCTTTCGCTCGGGGCCAGGGGTTCCCCCAAACGTAACCCCCTGAAACAACGAAGACCTCCCGATAGTCACTTAAGAAAAAGCATCAAGGCACACTTGCCGCGATCCCTTGATGTGATATATCCGGACATCGCAGGCGTGAGGTTTTAGATTGAGATATCTCCTTGAAAATTGCCTTGCTTTTGCAGTTAAGCCATTCAAATTGCATAATTTGATGCCTTTCGCCCTGTGCCTTGAGCCTAACGCCTTTTCCATTCGCACCTTTTTCAGCAGGTTCAAAAATTCCCGTATTCCGACAGAATCCAATTAGGGAAAGACAAGCATCCATCGGCTTGCCCTATCAAAACGGTCTTTTCTATCGGTATTTTATATTTGACAAATCGGAACCCCCACCATAACTTTTCATACAAATAACCCGACTATTTCCATAAGGATAAGGAACATGACCGATCCAAAAAAGCTTCGCCTGACCGAAACAGTTGCCGGGTCAGGGTGAGCCTCAAAATTACCTCCAGGGGACCTGGAAAGGGCACTGTGCGGGATTGAATTCCCGACAGATTCGAACGTCATCGTGGGACTGGATCGCGCAGACGATGCCGGGGTTTATAGAGTCACGGACGATATCGCCATTATACAGACCGTGGATTTTTTTACTCCTATTGTGGATGATCCGTACTGGTTTGGCCAGAGCGCAGCGGCCAATGCCTGGAGCGATGTCTATGCAATGGGCGGGGTCCCAAAGACCGCCATGAATCTTGTGGCCTTTCCACTCAAGGATATGGATATATCCGTCCTCCGTCAGATTATCCAAGGTGGTTTGGACAAAATGAAAGAAGCGGGCGTCGTCCTGGTTGGCGGACACAGCGTAGAGGACAAAGAGCTGAAATACGGTTTATCCGTAACAGGGTTTATTCATCCGGATCGCATACTTACAAAGAAAGACCTCAAGCAAGGAGATTGCCTGATACTGACTAAACCCCTGGGTACGGGAATAATCAATACCGCCATCAAGGGCGGTCTTGCCTCTACGGAGATCATCGAAATGGTCACCCGGCTCATGGCAACCCTTAATAAAGATGCGGCGGAAATTATGGAAAATTACCCTGTCCATGCCTGCACGGATATTACGGGTTTCGGTCTTCTTGGTCATATCGCGGAGATGGTTATAGATTGTCCATTCGGGATCAGGCTTTCAAGCAAAAGCATACCCATAATCCCCGGGACTCTTGACTATGCCGGAATGGGTCTTGTCCCGGCAGGCACTTACAATAATCGCGAATTCCGCGAATGCATGGTGGAGTTCGCATCTTCTGTAGATCGTATTACTCAGGACGTTCTCTTTGATGCCCAGACATCAGGTGGATTGCTGATTTGTGTGGATAATGACAGGGCCGATGATCTGTTGCAGGAATTAAAGGAAAAAGGCATAAAAGACGCTGCCATTATTGGAGAGGTCTTGGGAGAACCAAAGGAAAGGATAATTGTTGAGTAAACAGTAAGGAGTAGAGAGGCTGTTTACTTATATTTCCTGAAAAAATCACAAGGAGCACCAAATGACCAAAGAATTAGACTGCCGGGGCCTTGCCTGCCCTGCCCCGGTATTGCAGACAAAAGAGGCATTGGAAAAGGAACACCCGAAAGTCATAAAAGTGGTGGTGGACAACGAAGCCTCAAGACAAAATGTCTCCCGCTTTATGGAGTCACAGAATCTTGAAGTAACCGTGCTGCAGGAAGGGCCGGACTTTCACGTAACCGGCAGGATCGGGAAAAATGCTGCCACTGAAGCCCCTGTGGAGAAAAAGCCGGACACCGAACACAAAAAGATCATGGTCATGGTGGCCAATGACTGCATGGGGCATGGAGATGATGAATTAGGCGAAAAGCTGATGATGAGTTTCCTCAAGACATTAAAGGAAATGGGAGAGGAATTGTGGCGTCTCGTGTTTGTGAACAACGGCGTCAAGCTGACCATCGCTGACTCTAATATTTTGCCGGTTATTCAGGAACTTGAAAAAGAGGGGGTACATATCTTAGTCTGTGGCACATGTCTTACCCACTTCAATCTGTTAGATAAAAAGCAGGTAGGCGAGACAACAAATATGCTGGATATCGTAACGGCCATGCAGTTGGCTGATAAGGTCATTAATATTTGACATAGCCATTACGGCCTTGCCTTCGCTGTTTACTGTGTTCCGATTTAAGCCTTCCCTCTGCTCCGCCACCTCCACTCTCCCAACAGGACACACAAACTCCTTTCAAAAGCAAGGCGGGCAGCATTTGAGATGTTTCTCCATGGGCAATCCTCCTTATCTTGAGTTTGGTTAACTGTTGTAAGAACTATCAACATCAGTGTTGAATAAAGCAACAATCATGCCAACTCAGTCAAGAAGAATAGACTAATTTAACTTGTAATATCATATAATTACCCCCCCCCCCCCGAGATATGCAACAAAATATGTGTAAAAAAATACCATTTCGTGGGCAATTGTATTCCACTTTGTGGTAAAAGTTTACATGCTTTTGGTGGGAGAGACGGGAGAATAAGAAGTGGAAGTACGAGGTTTGAAAGATTATATATCCACAAAATAGGTCTAAAAAATATCCCTTGAATTTGGGCTTATATTTTGGTATAAATATCAAGATCGCTTAACGATTTTAAATAACACCTGTGGCAGCTTCAAAAATAGGGAAGAAAGATATGCTAACTCAAACAAAAATTCAGATTGACAAGAGTGATTATGAATTCATCAAGAGGATTCATAAGGAACTAAATTACAAAAGCCTGAGCCAATATATGCGGGAGGCGATTCAAGCAAAGATAAAGATTGATCGCAAAAGGCTTCGCGAGATGAAAAGAGTGTCTGCGATGGAGATGATCGGGAAGGCGTCGTATGACAACCTCTTCGAGTCTTTGGAAGGAGAAGATTTTGAAAACAGGTGAGATCTACTGGGTGAATCTTGATCCAACCATAGGAGATGAAATTAAGAAGAAACGGCCTGTTGTAATCCTGAACGCCGGACATCAAAAACATCTTAAACTTGCTATTGTCGTTCCCATCACCGGATGGAATTCCCAATGGGACAAAAACCCCTTTTTTGTCTGTTTGGAACCTAACTCAATCAGTGGACTTAAAAAGAAGTCAGTTGTTGATTGTTTTCAGATCAGGGCCATCAGTCATAAGAGGTTTGCAGAAAAAATCGGGGACATTTCAAAAAATGATGTGGCTTTCATCAAAAATGCCATTGCCCTGATTTTAGACATTGACCCGGAAGACTGTGTTGGAGATGAGCCCTTTGTATAATGCATTAATTTCTGTTGCAAGAGTTCGTTTAAAATTTTTAGAGGGTTTACGGTGTAGAGGGCTAAAACGGACTTTTGAGGCCGTTCTAATCAACCAAACCCGCAACTTTTTTTCTAAATTCTTCATTCAACTTTGATACATGATCCAGCCATTGTGAATCCGCATCAAGGTTAGGGATGACTGCCGAACCGGATACCCCTTTCTTTTTCAGCGTCTCCAGTAACCTTTTTCCATGAACACCCTTTTCCCTTTCCAGTTTGCGTTCAAAGTCCGTCATAAATTCCCGGATCGGACCGGTATCCATCCCGGTCGTACTTTCCAATATTTTTAGGAGGGGTTCATTGTCACTTTCCGGTTCTACACGCCCTATAGCCTCTTGTATGCTGACCAGGCGGAACATATCCTCATGTCCTTCCCCGACAGCAACTGCATCAGCCTTGAGCCTTTCAAGGTCGATAATATTGTCCAAAAATTTTTGAACGAGGCCCTTGAACTTTCCCGCTATTTCCTTCCGTTTTAATTCCCTCTTCTCCTCATCGGTCATGGTCAGACCTTTGGTCTTTTCCATTATGATGTCGAGTGTGCTTTTGATTTCCGCCATGATAGTCTCCTATAGTTGATTCTTGCCCAAAGGACATTTTTCTTGCGCAGTCAGGGGGACGGGATGTTCTCGGAGTGGCGTATTTTGGT
>DAOUXC010000127.1 GCA_030666795.1 Desulfobacteraceae bacterium | reverse complement strand
TGGATTTTCGAATTTTGGTCATTGGAATTTGTTTGATATTTGGGATTTGACATTTGGAATTTCAATCAGTCAATGGAACTCCAGCAAACCAAATCCCCTCAGGGGATAACCAAGGCCGGGCCCTCTGGACCCGGATATTTACTGCAGGCTAAAGGTGGCAATGAGGTCACAATCGCCCGTTTTTTCGAAAGCCTGTTGAGAGGATTTCTAAACCGTTTTTTAAATGGACATATTAGGTATTTCCAGCTTCTATCATGACAGTGCTGCCTGCCTGGTGCGGGACGGCAGAATATTGGCGGCCGCTCAAGAGGAACGCTTTACGAGAAAAAAGCATGACCCGAGATTTCCGGCAGGCGCCATCAAGTACTGTCTGGAGGAAGGGGGCATTTCGGCCCGGGACCTGGATTATGCGGTTTTTTACGACAAGCCGTTTTTGACCTTTGAACGTCTTCTTATGAGCTATTTGACAGTGGCCCCTAAAGGACTTCGATCCTGGCTGGAAGCCATGCCCCTGTGGCTCGGCAAGAAATTGTATATCCCCAAAGTTGTTCAAAAAGAGACCGGCTATGAAGGGGATGTACTCTTCACTGAGCACCACGAGGCCCACGCGGCATCATCTTTTTACCCGTCACCTTTTGATGAAGCGGCCATTTTGACTATTGACGGTGTTGGTGAATGGGCAACTGCAAGCTATGGGTTTGGCAAGGACAAGGACATTACGCTTATAAAAGAACTCCATTTCCCCGATTCTCTTGGATTACTGTACTCTTCCTTTACCTATTTTACGGGGTTCAGGGTCAATTCCGGGGAATACAAGCTTATGGGTCTTGCGCCTTACGGTGTGCCGCGATACAAAGATCTTATCCTCTCCGAACTCATCGATGTCAAAGAAGACGGCTCCATTCGTTTAAACCTTTCCTATTTTGATTTTTTAGGTGGTCTGCGTATGACCAACAGGCGTTTTTCAAGGCTTTTCAAAGGCCCGCCTCGCAAACCCGAAACGGAAATCACTCAGCGGGAAATGGATATTGCCGCGAGCATCCAGGTCGTGACCGAAGATGTGTTTATGAAGATGGCACGGCATGTTCACAATGAAACGGGCCGGAAAAATCTCTGTTTGGCGGGTGGCGTGGCTCTTAACTGCGTTGCCAACGGCCGCGTATTGAGGGAAGGTCCTTTTGAAAACATCTGGATACAGCCTGCGGCCGGCGATGCCGGCGGGGCCATGGGCGCGGCCTTGTCCGTATGGCATCGCTATCTCGGAAACGAGAGACCCGATCCAAAGGGATATGACACGCCGCAAGGGTCATATCTCGGCCCCTCATTTTCCAATGAGGCAGTCAAGGCCTTTCTCGATGAGAAAGGTTATCCATACCACGATCTCGATTCCGGGGGAAGAGGCAGTCTCATAGCGGAGCAGATTGCCGAAGGCAAAATCGTGGGATACATGGCAGGACGCATGGAATTCGGACCAAGGGCCCTGGGGGCAAGAAGTATCTTGGGTGATCCCAGACGGCAGGATACGCAGACCGTGATGAACCTGAAGATAAAGTACCGCGAGTCTTTCAGGCCTTTTGCCCCTTCGGTCTTAGAGGAAAAGGCGTCTGAATATTTTGAGATGGACAGGCCAAGTCCCTACATGCTTCTGGTCGCAAACATCCAAAAGGATAGACGTTTTCCCCAGTCCTCCGGAGATAAAATGCCGATGATGGAGCGCCTCAAGGTGAAAAGGAGCGACATACCGGCGGTTACGCATTTGGATTATTCCGCCCGTCTCCAGACGGTGAATCAAAAACATAAGCCCGACTACCATAAGGTCATTGCGGAATTTGAAAAACTGACCGGATGTGCCGTGATAGTCAATACCAGTTTTAATGTCCGGGGCGAACCCATCATCTGCACGCCGGAAGATGCTTACCGGTGCTTCATGCGTACTGAGATGGACGTGCTTGTCATGGAAGATTGTATTCTGTTTAAGAAAGAACAACCAACATGGGAAGAAAAGGGTGACTGGCGGGATGAACTCGAACTCGACTGATACCAGGGAAATAAGAAAATTCGGGCTCATTGCTTTGATATTTTTTGGCTGCCTGTGCGCCATAGGGCTTTGGGCGAAAAAGCCTTTGCCAGTTTACCTGTTCGGCTGCCTCTCTCTTTTAGGCCTGGCTTTCATTTTGATCCCCGGCCCTTTAAGACCCGTGCATTCAGGTTGGCTGAAAATCGCGCACTTTATAGGAAGGGCCATAACAACCCTGGTCCTGACCCTCGCCTATTACTTGGTGATTACCCCATCGGCCTTTATCAAGCGACTGTTTGGCGGGCGACCGCTTCCTGTCAGGCCTGACAAAACCGCATCCACATACTGGGTGGAACGGCCTGAACCGGTACAACCGAAGGAACGATTTATAAAGCGATATTGAGGAGAAAAGATGGCTAATCAATCCATCATTACCGAATTCTGGGAATTCATAAAGATTAGAAAACGTTACTGGTTACTCCCAATTGTTATTGTATTGCTGCTGCTTGGAGGCCTGATCGTTTTTACCGAGAGCAGCGCCGTGGCGCCTTTTATCTACGCATTGTTTTAAAGTGTTCTAATGCGTCCCTTATTAGGTGGGCCTGTCTCTTAAGTGGACCCTGAATCCATGAACCATTGAACCCGTTAATGCGTTCTTCAGATGTTTGAAAAAAGCTGATGCCTTTATAAAAGAATATTAATGCCTTTTCTTGGGTGACTGGCGGAAGGGCGCCCTTTTTCCCCCCTTATCGGGATATGGAAGACCCCGAATCCAAAGCTTCCTCCCCGAAGATAAGCCGCGAAAACAGTATCTATTAGGCCCGAACGAACAAAAAACATCATTAAATGCGTTTCTATTTCAAAGGTTTCTCAGCGTCCAAGGTGCTGCATGCTATTTAACTCACAGGTTTTCATACTTCTTTTCCTCCCTTTAACTCTTTTCGGCTACTACATTTTTAATAAAAACGATGATGTGCGGATAGTTTTTTTGATCATTGTTTCTTTGGTTTTTTATGGATACTGGGACTATCGCTTCGTACCGTTTCTTGTGTCTTCGGTCCTCGCCAACTATTTGATCGCGAGGCTGTATGAAAAGTTTGAAAAGACATGGCTTATAACGCTGGGGGTTTCGGTCAACCTGCTTTTAATCGGTGTCTTCAAGTATGCAAATTTTTTTGCTGAAAACGTTTCGTTTTTTTTGGTTGTGCAGAATGAGGCGTGGGACATCGTTCTGCCACTTGGAATTAGTTTTTTTACCTTTCAGCAAATCTCTTTTTTGTTGGATTTGAAAAAAAAACCTGAAATTGTTTATCCACTTCACAAGTACGCTCTTTACGTGACCTTTTTCCCACAGCTCGTTGCAGGACCGATAGTCAGGCACAATGAAATTATTTATCAATTCGATAAAAGCCCGAAGCGCCCCGGCCTTTATAAAAGGCTTTCTCAGGGTGGGATGCTTTTCATTCTGGGCCTGACAAAAAAAGCTGTTATAGCGGACGGCTTAGCGGAAACAGCTACCCCTCTTTTTTCCAAGGCAGGCATGAGCGCGGTATTGACTTTTGGGGAATCCTGGTTGGCTGCTCTGACATATACTCTTCAGTTATATTTTGATTTTTCCGGCTATTCGGATATGGCCATCGGGCTGGGGCTGTTGTTCGGTTTTTCTCTTCCCGTTAATTTCAATGCGCCATACGTTTCAAAATCCATTAGGGAATTCTGGAGAAGATGGCACATCTCTCTTTCACGTTTCCTGCGGGATTACCTGTATATACCGATGAATGGAGACGGACATGGCCTTCACAGGCAAATGGTCGCACTTCTGGTAACCATGTTCCTGGGCGGTTTGTGGCATGGAGCAGGTTGGAGCTTTATTGTATGGGGCGGAATGCATGGTATTGCAATAGGTGTGAACCATCTATGGCGAAGGACCGGCATGGAGTTGCCTTCAGCGGTTAGCTGGTTCATGACGACACTGTTTGTTGTTTTCTGTTGGGTTATATTTCGAGCCGAAAATATTCCAACCGCATTTTGCATTATACAGGCGATGATCGGGTACTCAGAATGGTCCTTTGCCTCATCTGTAAAGGTTGATGATGTTTTGTTTATTGTTGCCGGCTTACTGGCCTTATTTGGACCCACGACCCAAAGCCTGATTTTGGAAAAATTGTCACCCAAGCCAATTATTGCACTCGCTTTTTCATTACTTTTAATCAGTCTTCTACTTAAAGTAGGTAATCATGGTTACACGGAATTCATCTATTTCCAATTCTGATAGAGCATGGGATAGGTTTTTTAAAATGTTTTATGGTGCATTATGTCTGTTTTTTGTTTCTCTTTGCCTGCTCATGCATTTGATTGATCCTTATGATTCATTTTCTCTTTCACTCTTTCCCGATAAGCTGCGGCTTCCTGTGTCCAATGACCAGCAATTTTTTCACCAAATGCTGGCAAGAAGACAGACGTTTGACAGCGTTATCATCGGAACATCAAGTACACGAATGTTGAGGCCGGTGCAACTGAATGGGCTATTTGAATGCTCTTTCGTCAACCTTGGGTTTAATGGCAGTTCACCGCAGTTGCAATACAAACTGCTTGAACTGTTTGTACGCCATCACCGGGAAATGAAGTTTATGATTTTGGGAATCGATGGGGTTTGGTTTTCTCCGGAGAAGGAATATAATGAGCCCTGGGGCGCCAGATTTCCAGACTCCTTGCCGGAATGGCTTTTTGATGAAAACCCACTGAATGACTGGCTCCCCTTCAGTTCACTGACATTCAAACATGCAAAAAGGCAGCTTATATCCATGACGGGATTAAAGGATTATGGCATTGGGGCGGACGGATACACGGATATAATGAGAGGCAAAGGAAAATATGACATCAACAAGGCTCGTCTGAGAATCTATAATTCTGAGAGTCCCAAAACGAAAACTCCGGTGAAGCCCCCCGTAAAGCTCTCTCCTAAAGAATCCGAGGAATTGAATATTCCAGCACTAAAAATTCTGGAGGCATGCCTGAAAACAATACCGGATGAAACAACAAAGATCCTCTATTTTGTCCCGTACCACTATTACCTTCAGCCTGTTCCAGGGAGCCGTGATTACGCGGTATTGTGTGAAACCAAACGTAAGGTTATAGAACTGGCAAAAGTATGCCCCAATATACATATCCTTGATTTTATGGTGAAATCGGATATTACAACACGGGATGAGAATTATTGGGATCCTTTGCATTATACTGTTGAAACAGCAACTTTAGTCGGCCGCATGATTGCGGATGGCGTAAAAAATCGTCAAGGCAATCAAGACTACTTTCGATATCTGGGACCGTAAAGACGACCCATATTCTTTTGCGAATATTTTGGCCGGACAGGCGTGATGCATAAATGTTTGTGGCAGTAAATATCTTCAAAATCTCCCATGATTGTGTTATGATATTTTTAAAAAAGACGTGCTGAGTAGAGCCCAAATTTTTATAGGCGCTGTTGTTAGCAAAATCAAGGCGACCGGGAATCCGTCGCAGATAGGTGCGACTAAGTCTGAGCTAAAATTAGGCTGCGCGGAACGATCAAGGATGAAGAAAGACATGTCCACTTTCTTTTCGATAACGGTTATGATTTTAAAAAGAAACAAACTGAAAAAATCCGTCTCATTTTTTATAACCGTTGCATTAATTTCGACCGTAGTGATGATTTTTTCCCCTCCAATCCCTGCTCACGCGTATGTTTCTTTACTAAAGGAAAGCATCATTGCTTATAACATTATTCATTATAAGAAAAGTTTTTCAGATGGATCCTATCGTGGTGAAGAAGGAATTCTGAGGATCAATCCGGAGGTGGGCCGGTCATTCGGTCTTAAGGTGCCCATAGACCAAGATTATCTTGAAGCAAAGGCATTTTTCAAAAAAGCGGATCAGCTTTTAAAAGAAGTTTACAGCGCCATGACTACCAGGGAAAAGGAAAAAATTCAAGGAGAGCATGTTAAAAGGATAGGCAAAAAGGCCCTTGAATACAACGACACCCTTCGTCGCGCCCGTGAAGGTATGATAAAGGTCCGATCGAAGTCGGTGCCCAAGACTGATGAAAGGCTGGATGAACGTCTTTGTTCCGACCTGTTGGATGGGTTGCTTCAGGAAAGTTTTAATAAGACTTCTCATAATTTGAGGGATGCGCTCGGATATTTTTACAATAGATGCCGGGGCCTGTACCATGGATCGAGGCCTCTGAACGCTGAGAATGTGAAGTTTGTCAATCACGTATTTAACGAATTTGTAAAAAAGGCGCCCGAGACGGCCCTGAACCGTTATGACCTTGATCGAAGATCTAAAAACGACGGATCTGACCCGTATTTAAGATGGAAATATGCCCTGGAAGGATCCGTTTCTCGCTATATTGCGTTTTTAGAGCCTGTGCTCAAAAAACACAAAGGGGATAGATATCCTGTTGACCCTTTATTATTTGTGGCACTGATGCGGCAGGAGTCGAATTTTAAACCCCGTGACGTATCACGTGTAGGGGCTGCCGGGCTGACTCAGATTATGCCAAGGACAGCAGAGAACCTGGGTATGAAAAATATTTTTATTCCGCCATATTTCCACGAAGCCGGTGAGGTTATGCATCGCGAGCGTATGCTGAGGCGCAGGGCAATGGCTATTGTCAGGGAAATAACTGAGGAAAATGTGGCCGGTCATGCAAGGCGCGCAAGAAAAGCTATGCAGGAATCCCTGGATTGCAGGGCCAGGCGGACGAAACTGTTCGCCCGATATAAACGGGAACTGTTGAAAAAGGATGCGGACGATCGTCTGGACCCTCGCAAGGCAATCGAACACGGCTTTAAATACTTTTCCAGAATGATGAAGATGCAAAAGGGAGATATCAGTCTGGCATTAGCCTCCTATAATGCGGGACCACACCGGGTTAAACAGTACGGAGGCGTCCCGCCGTTTTCTGAGACCGTGGGCTTTCGGAACAGGGTCTTGAGATATTACCGGGATTATTTGAGAAAGGTCAAAATGTATAGCAGGAAAGGCGGTAAATAATCCCAACGTCAGCATTTCATTTAACTTGATGTTTAGACATGAACACAAATTTCGGGGAGACAAACTATGGATTCAGGTGTCTTAAAAAAGAGTGATTTTGAAGGTCTTGAGCTTGTAAAACGGGGAAAGGTAAGAGACGTTTATGAGATTGATGACAGGCTCTTGATCGTTGCAAGTGATCGAATGTCGGCCTTTGATGTTGTCATGGATGATCCTATTCCCGACAAGGGCAAGATCCTCACAAACATTTCTCTTTTCTGGTTCGAGAAACTGGAAAAAATAGTGGAAAACCACCTGGTGAGCAGTGATCCCCTCGAGTACCCTGACATCTGTCGAAAGTACACTAAAGATCTTAGGGGCCGGAGCATGCTTGTCAAGAAAGCGAGGCCATTGGCTGTGGAATGTATCGTCAGGGGATATTTGTCCGGGTCGGGCTGGCAGGAATACTTGTCAAAGGGCAGTGTGTGTGGCATTTCTCTTCCGGAAGGTCTTCGAGAGTCCGAAAAGCTGTCTGAACCAATTTTCACGCCTTCCACCAAAGCGGAGGACGGTATGCATGATGAAAACATTGCCTTTGAAAAGGCCGTGGATATTATTGGAACAGAACTCGCTAATGAGGTCAGGCGAATCAGCCTTAAGATCTATGAATTCGGTCGGGATTTTGCTGCGGAAAAAGGAATTATAGTAGCTGATACAAAATTTGAGTTTGGCATCGTGGATGACCGGTTGATACTGATTGATGAGGTCCTGACTCCGGATTCATCGAGATTCTGGCCAATGGATTCCTATCGACCCGGTGGTCCTCAAAAGAGTTTTGATAAACAGTTTTTAAGGGATTATCTCATAGAGATAAACTGGCCAAAGAAACCACCCCCGCCAAAATTGCCTGCCGATATAATTGAGAAAACGAGGGAAAAATATTTAGAGGCATTAGAAAGACTTACCGAAAGTGGGCTCGAAAAATGAAGGAGGAGAGGAACGAATGAAACAGATTATCTGTTTTATAGATGACTCAAAGTTCGAGCATGATCTTGTGAGAAATGAAATTGCTTCCTGTGATCCGGAAATGGAATTCGTTCAGGCCTACACCTTTGAGGAACTCACTGTTATATTGGGGACCAAAGCTCCCGGTCTTTTCCTGCTTGACCTGTGGGGAAAGGATGAGGATGTGCGTGAGCCTTATATTACACCAAGAGAAGAACTCGAAAAAAAAATAGCCGGCTTTCCCACACTGGATCACGTTTATGGGGGTCTGGATGATTTTGAGGGAGACGTGATCAACGAGTATTTGAAAAGGCTTTTCGCCATGGTGGACAGCTGGCGGTCCGTGTTCGAATTGGCCTGCAACCGGGTCGGCCAAAACAGGAAGTATGGACTGTACAACCTTGGCAAAGTAAGGAAGCATTATCCTGGTGTACCGGCGGTTTTCTATACCAGGAAATCCCTGATAAGTGATGCGGTGGATATGTTCAAGGCCGGAGCGGACGGCCTCTATATCAAACCCACCGGATCCAATGATGCGGAAACGCGTAGTCTCACCAGAGAGTATGCCCCTGAACTCGTCAACGCGTTGCGAGAAATTATGCCCTGAAATTCAAGATCCGTGCCGGGGAAAAAAGTCAGAGTGCGCCGAAATTGTCCGGGCGAGGCCCCGCCAGGGAAAGATTGTGCGGAACTTGCTCCGGGACTGGCGCAATGGTCTTAAACGAAACGGTTTTGCAACGTTAGGTTCTTGTGCTGAACAATGCCGGCAAGCAGGCACTCCTTATCACCCTTATCCTTGCCCCGGATCCCTTAAAAAACTTACCTGAGCATACCTTGACAAAGCCCTTCCGATGCTTAAATTTTTCGTTGAAGTCTGGGAACGGATTAAAATGGTATTTATGGTATTAATGTGAAGTGTGATCGGGATTAATGTGATGAAAGAGGACTCGAAAAAAATAAAGATCAGCGATGAGACTCAAGGGGAAACGGAAGAGAATTCCAAGCAGGACGATGAATCCCCGAATAGTGAGAAGAAAGAGATCCCCGTTGAGAAGATGACGAAGGCACAATTGCTTGATAAAATTGAACAAGT
>DAOUXC010000335.1 GCA_030666795.1 Desulfobacteraceae bacterium | reverse complement strand
CCGGCATCGGTCACAACGGCAACGTCACGCCCGGACGTCAATTGCTGAATAAGCTCGCTCGCTTTTGCTTTCTGGTTGTGCTGGTTATAACTGGTGAGCCTCGTTTTTATGCCGTAATGTTCTAAAAGCCCCCTGGTATGGGTCACTTTCTCGGCAGCAATCACGTCCACGCTTTTAAGGACGCTCCGAGCCCTTAGTGTAATATCTTCAAGGTTCCCGATGGGCGTTGAGGTCACATACAGGGTCCCGGATGCCGGATCTTGGATTTCGGATTTCGGGTTTTGAATTTCAGCATTATATTTTTTTGAGTCTTTCATCTCGGCAATCCCAAATATCTGGCCCTATCAGTAGGCCAATTCAAAGGCGTTCCGGATTACTTCAACCTGCTGTTCGCCCCCGGCCAGGCTGACGGCCACCACATCAAACCTCGCCTTGACCTCGTTCAGGTTATTGGACTTCATGTAAAAGAGGGCGACCTTGGATAGTTGTCGCCTTTTTCTATCATTTACGGCCTCTTTTGCATAGGCCAAGGGCCTCCCCTTTCTGGTCTTTACCTCTACAAAAACCATTGTATCACCGTCCATTGCGATCAGATCAACCTCTCCCAAAGGGCAGCGATAGTTGCGAAGGATCTTCTTATACCCGAGGCCCTTGATCTCCTTGAACGCAAGATCTTCGCCAAACTTCCCTAAAGAAAGTCTTTCCTGAGTCAAATCAAGCTACCCTTTTAAAGGTAAAACGGTGTATCGGGCAAGCGCCATACTGCCTTAACGCAGCTAAATGCTCACGCGTTCCATATCCTTTGTTCCTGTCAAAGCCATAGACCGGGTACATGCCATGATAGGAAATCATGATCCTGTCCCTGTACACCTTGGCCAAAACAGAGGCAGCCGAAATACTCCGGCTGAGCTGATCTCCCTTTTTCAGACACCTCTGGCCAAGGGGCATTGGTATCTCCTGGATACCGTCAACGAGTAGAAACTCCGGTTGTGGGTCTAAGGTCAGGACCGCCCTTTTCATGGCCTCAAGAGATGCATTCAAGATATTGAATTCATCAATATATTTGTTGGAGACAACACCTATGCCGGTGGCAAGGGCCTGGCATTGGATAATCGGAAAGGCATTATCCCGGGCCTTTGAGGTCATTTTTTTTGAATCCCGGACTCCCGCCAGTTCAATACCCCGGGGTATAATAACTGCGGCCGCCACAACCGGACCGGCTAACGGACCTCGACCCGCCTCATCAACCCCGCCAATCAATGAGTACCCGGCCTTACGGGCCAGGCCTTCATAATAAAAGGGATCGTTTGTATAGGGATTGATGGGTTCAGGGAAAAGGGGCAGGTTTTTGGGTGGAAACACTAAATTTTTTGTTTTTTTTATGCTAATTGTGTGGGACCCTGCTAACCAAATTAACTTAAAAAACCCAACGAACGCTACTGCCTTCTTTCCTTTATTCTGGCGGCCTTTCCCCTCAGTTTCCTAAGATAATAGAGTCGTGACCGCCTTACCTTACCCCTGGTGAGCACCTCTATTTTATCAACAAGCGGGGCGTGAAGAGGAAAAATCCGTTCAACGCCAATGCCATAAGAGACCTTTCTGACCGTAAATGTGGCACCGGTATTCCCTTTTCGCTTCCGGATGACAACCCCCTGAAATATCTGAATCCGCTCTTTCTCACCCTCTTTTATCCTGGCATGGACTTTGACAGTGTCTCCTGGTCGGAAATCGGGGATATCCACACGCATCTGCTCTTTTTCAATTACCTCTATTACATTCATGTCTTCCTCCAAAGGTCTTATCGCTAACCTTAATATCTCCCCACCAGGCGGTCCACAATAATGGCGGCCGCGGTTCTGACGGAAAGATGATTGTATTCGTTCCTACCTGAAATGGGCTCTAAAACATGGTCAGTCATGGTCATAAACGTCTTATCCAGCCCCCAGGCCGTACCAAACAGTAGAAGAACCGACTGTTCCTGCTTAATTATGGCCCTTGCCCGCTCAAAAGAGATGGATCTATCTCCCTGCCTTGATGCGTCCGTTGCAATCAGCAAAGGGGCTTCTCCCTCTGTTTCTGCCACATCATCGACGGCCCGCTCAAGGGATGGCACAATTGCCACGAGTTTAATGGCCTCTTTTCTGTGCCGGTTATACTTGGAACCATAACCCCTGGTCCAGTGCTTTATAACCCGTTCCGCCAGCTCTTGCTGGTCATCAAGCGGTGTAATGACAAAAAACTTCTTTACATCATAGGTCCTGGCCAATCTGGCAATATCGTGAAGATCTAAGGTGGTTATGGCCGAGGCAATTATCTCGTTTTTTTTGTTGTATACAGGGTAATGAACAAGCCCGATATAGAGACGCATTTCAAAACCCGGCTAAGTGCCGCTCTTTTTTTAATTTGGCCAAAATCTCCTCATCCTCGGGGGTCAACCAGGCCTTTTCGAGCAGGTCGGGTCTTTTTTCAAGGGTCCTTTTCAAGGACTCCGTCCTTCGCCACATGCGGATCCTTTCGTGATCTCCCGATAACAGAACCGGGGGCACCTCATTTTCCCGAAAGACTCTCGGCCTTGTAAATTGTGGATATTCTAAGAGGCCTCCCTCAAAAGAATCTTCAAGATTCGATGTCTCCCCACCTAAGACACCCGGGATCAGACGGCTTACGGCATCCATGATAACCATGGCGCCTAATTCCCCGCCGCTCAGGACATAATCGCCGATGGATATCTCCCTGTCAACACAGGTCAATCTGATTCTCTCATCCACCCCCTCATAACGACCGCATACCAAAATCAGTTGGTCCCACTCTGAAAGTTCCCATGCCATGGCCTGATCAAAGGTTTCGCCTTGCGGACTGAGAAGGATGACGAGGCTCCGGCCCTTGACCCTTTCAACGGATTCGAGAGACCTGTAAATGGGGCCAGGCTTCATGACCATCCCGTCTCCCCCCCCGTAAGGCCGGTCATCGGTGGTCTTGTGAGCCCCTTTTGCAAAATCGCGGATATTGACGAGTCTGATATCAACGATCTCCCGCTTTACCGCCCGCCCCAATATCCCCTCACGCAGGTAGGCGGAAAACATCTCCGAAAATATTGTGAGGACATCAAACCTCATTCAAATCCAGCAAACCCTCCATGGCCGTAATGATCATCTTTTCATTTTCAAGGTCAATCTCTTTGACTACCTCATGTGTGGCCGGGATGAAGATCTCTTTTTCCCCTTCCCTGACCACATAGACGTCATTGGACCCTGCGGAAATAATATGCGAAATACTGCCTAAATAATCACCGGTATCCAGGTAAACCTTGAGACCCAGAAGCTCATACCAGAAACATTCGTCCTCTTCCCGGACAAGGGTATCTTTGTTTATGAGAATATCGGCTCCCTTATACCCTTCAGCCTCTTCCTTAGAGTTCAGGTCCTTCAACCGCATCAAAAATATATTTTTGTGGGCATTAACGGAGGTCACCCTGAATTCATGGATTTCGCCTGAAACGGATCTAAGAAAAACAGTCCCCGCATCTAAGAAAGACGCCTCGGACCCGGCATAAGACCTGATCCTGAGAAGACCCCTTTTTCCATGTGGTCGAATGATCTTCCCAACAAGAAGCAAACTGCCGGATGAAACCTGGCTCAATACTGACAACCTCTTAACAAGCTCGCCCCGCGCCTTTTTGTTCGGCCTTGGAGGGCGTTCCCTTTTCCCTCCATTTGAAATGAATTCAATGCCCTGGCCCTCGGGCGCAACCCAAGACTCTCGCCATGCGGTCTTGATAAACGCTTTACCAATCCATCAAAATTATTCAATGATTTCCAAAACGGAACGCTTTTTTATCTTTGTGGAGGCTGCACTCAAAAT
>DAOUXC010000347.1 GCA_030666795.1 Desulfobacteraceae bacterium | reverse complement strand
CGTCTTTGTAAAAGGACGCGGAAGCGGGGTCCAGGGCCAGGACAACGTCTCTGCCCGGGCGGTACCCGGCCTTTTCAATACCGGCCAAAACCATCTCTACCGCGTGGTCGTTGGATGTGAGGTCGGGCGCAAATCCCCCTTCATCCCCCACGGCAGTGGACAGACCCTTATCTTTCAAAACACCGGCCAGGCCATGAAAAACCTCCGCGCCGATCCGCAATGCCTCCTTAAAGGTTTTTCCCCCAACCGGAACGATCATAAATTCCTGGAGATCCACGTTATTGGCCGCGTGGAGTCCGCCGTTCAGGATATTCATCATGGGCATGGGAAGCCGGCAGGCTTCAGTTCCGCCTATATAACGGTAAAGGGGCATATAAAGGAAATCGGCCGCGGCCCGGGCAACGGCCAAGGAGACACCCAATGTGGCGTTGGCCCCCAATTTACTTTTGTTGGGGGTTCCGTCCAACTCGATCAGGGTCTTGTCTATAAGGCGCTGGTCCGTGGCATCCATACCCGTAAGTGCCGGCCCGATAACCTGGTTGACGTTAAGAACCGCCTTTTCGACACCCTTTCGCATATAACGCTTTTTTTTCTTATCACGCAACTCTACTGCTTCGTACTTGCCTGTTGAAGCGCCCGAGGGCACGGCCGCGCGGCCGTAACTGCCGTCACCTAATTCCACCTCCACCTCGACCGTGGGGTTCCCTCTCGAATCCAGAATTTCAAGCGCATTTATTGCCTCTATTCTTTCCATGATTTCCTCCTCACTCTAAAATGAACAAAAAGGCAAAAGCCTTGATTCCCTTTTCAAAATAGAAGAATGAATAAAACTATAAAAGATTCGCGTATCCATGACAAGATAAAAGGTTCGTATAAATTGTTAAGGATTGGCGAGGAAGGAAATGAGGATCCTTGAATAGGCGGCTTCGCAAAGGCTTTGGTCCTGAAGGCCGGGGCCAGGGGTACTCTTTTCAAAGGGCCGCATAACCTTGCTGCGGCTCGCATCACGGCGGCCCTCTCTAAAATTCGGCCTGGACAGCCCCTAAGATGAAAGCTCCTATTATGTTTGGCTGTTCCGCCTGTTGGAAGCCACCGATTAAGGCCTTTGGGGCGTTAAAGATGATTAGTAGAGATAAGGATGCGCCCCTTTGAAAAGAGTACCCCAGCCCCCTCCAATATGGATTCACACTGCACATTATTAACTCTTAAAAACATCTGTGGCCGCCTTGATCACCTTTTCCATAAGAGCGGAAGTATCCGTGTTCTTATCCCGAATCACCCTGACACATGGTCCTAAGGGGCCCCATTGATCCGCATCGCTTTTTTTAAACAGGGCAATTGTCGGGGTGCCTGACATGGCCGCCAGGTGGGTGATGCCGCTGTCATGACCGATATGCAGGGCGGCCGCCTTGATTATACTGGTGAGAATCTCTTTTTCAGGGCAAAAACAGATCTCCGCGTGGAAAGATTTTATGCTCTTTTTGAAAAACGAGCACACATTTTCCTCCGCAGGACCTAACAGGACGACACGCGTCAGCCCCTGAAAGGCGGTCTTCCGGTCAAGACTTTCAAGGAGCTTAAGCCAGAATTCGGGAGGATGGTTTTTCTCTTTATCGCCTGAGCCGGGATGCAGTACGATTCTGTTTCGCGCGGCGGGCATAGCACTATCTCCAAGCAGGGACCTTTTCACGGCATTCTCCACTGATTTCCCGGGATCAACGGGAAGCCCTGCCGACTTCAGGCATTCTGCGATATAACGTGCCGCATGTATTTTCTTTTTTTCAGAGGGAAAAGAAGGAAAAATATGGACCGGCACATCCGGAAAAAAGACTCCAAGATTTTGACGGATTTTTCCCGTATCATCACTGAAAAAGGCCACCACCATGTCTGTACGGGAAACCGGCAGGGAGTGCTTATCCGGGCTATCCAAAAACAGCCTGTGCCAGCCGGTCGCCTCAAGATCAAGGCCACGGTGGATAAAAGACCGTACATAATCAAGACCGGGCTGTCTGCCTGCAAAGGTGATAACTGCCTTTCCCGCCAGATCGGCCAGGGCGGGTAAAACCATGAGCGTGTCTCCCAGGGCTCCCGGCCGGATGATCATTACGTTCAAAAGGTCTCCTTACCAGTTGGGTGAAGCAATGACTAAGACGACACAGTCTTCATCACCATTGTTTTTCAGGGCGTGCAGCGAACCTACGGGGATCCATGTGGCATCACCGGGCCCCACCTGCCTGGTTTCATCATCCACACGCATCTCACCCGATCCGCTCAGGACAAAATAGATCTCCTCCATGGGATCGATATGTCCTTCGATTTCCTTGCCCGGGGCCAGCCTTGCAATGGCCAAAAAACCGATCTCTTTTAGTATTCGGCGGTCCAGGATCATCTGTGCGATGGCCCCGCCGTGCGCAAGATAAGTAGTATCCAGGACTTCCTTGTCATTCACATGTCTTACGATCATATAAGTAAATCTCCTTTTTTAAAGCGGCGAAGCCGCGCTGCATAAAATCGCAAAGCGATTTTATATCTTGATTCAGGTCCATTAAAAGGTTTATAAAATGTAAACAGACTCCCGCAAAACATTGTCTTGAGAACCTGAGCAGGATTAATATACTCAAAAATTCGAAGGGTGCCAAATGAAAAAGCAGGAATTGGATTCCCGTTTGAAGCTGGTCCAACAGGCCGATTTGAAAGACAAGGTGGTCCTGGTCAGGGTGGATCATAATGTTGTAAAAAAGGGCCGGGTCAAGGATCCGTATCGTATTGATTCAACTTTCGGGACCATTTATGCCATTGCCGAAAGGGGGGGAAGGCCCATACTAATGACCCACGTGGGCAGACCCAGGGACAAGAAGACAGGAAAAATAAAATGCCGGCAAGAGGAGTCCATTGGCCCGGTGGTTCAATACCTGGAGGGGAAACTCCCCATCAAGATACATGTCCAGGATTTTCCGGAAGACCCTGATAATGGTATCTTGCATTTAGACGAATCCATCAATCCGGCAATTGAAAGGCTCAAAAAAAGGGAAATCGGGATGATCTACCTCCCGAATTCACGCTGGTTCCAGGGAGAACAATCCGAGGGTCTCTTGCGGGATGCTTTTGCAAAAGAGTTAGCTTCCGTTGCCGATATCTATATCAATGATGCCTTTGGCTCATATCGCGCCCACGCATCCACCTATGATGTGGCCAAATATTTACCTTCCTTTGCAGGCATTCTTATCCAGAAAGAACTTGTGAATCTCCACAGGGTGCTTGATCCTGAAAGGCCCTTTGTGGCGGTCATTTCCGGGGCAAAATATGATACAAAAATAGGCCCCCTGAAGGCCCCTTATAGCAAAGGGGACCACCTTATTTTAGGTGGACCCCTGTACCACACATATTTTTTGGCCAAGCACGGGGTCCGAATAGGAGGGGCCTCGGAAGATTACAACGGCCTTGCAATGGGACTTGGAGCAATGGGTAAAACGGAAAAAAAGGTCGCGGGAATGCCAGATTT
>DAOUXC010000233.1 GCA_030666795.1 Desulfobacteraceae bacterium | reverse complement strand
TTATTGCCACGAACACATAAAGCATGATCCATGAATTTCCACTCAAAAGGATTCCTATAAGGCTTATGGTTATGAAGGAATTGGAAATAATAATGGTCCTTTTTCGTCCGAGATAATCGGACAGCGGAAGGATAGTCAACACTCCCACTATCTGACCTATGCCGTGTATTGTTGCCAAAAAACTCGCCTTACCAATCGGCAATCCCAGTTGATACCTGGCATAATCCACCATGAAGGTCGTTATTCCATAAAGACTGTATGTGATACAGAAATACGAAAGTCCTATGATCCAGAAAGTCCTGCTTCTCAAAAGGGTTGAGAGACTGAATTCCCAGGAGGAGGCCTTTTTCTCAATGCCTTTTAGATTTATGGATTCTTTTTGGCCCCATGGCAGGTAACCCGCCGATTCAGGACTGCTCCGCAATAACAAGCCGTTTACCGCAACCATTACGAAGGCCCCTGCCCCTAAAAAATACCATGAATAACGCCAGTTGAAATATTTTACAACCCAGGGAAAGACAACACCCATTGTGGCAAAGCCCAGCCCGTATCCGGTCGACATTATCCCCAAGGCCAGCCCGCGCCTGTCGGCGGCAAACCAGCGCTGGACCACCGTGATGACGGGTGTCCACATGCCTGAGGACCCTATTCCCGCTATTGCGTAAAAAACACACGCGGTCCATAGGGATTCAACCGTTCCCATCAGGATGACGCCCAAGCCTAAGATGAATGCACAGGTAGCAATTACCCGCCGGCCCCCGACCCTGTCGGTCAGGTAACCGGTTAACGGTGTCAGGATAATGTAGGAAAAAAGATAGGCATTAAAAATGGATCCTCCCGCCGTGCGATTGAGGCCCAAGTCCCTGATCATCTCCGGCAGAACAACACTATAGCCTAAGCGAACGGAATAGTTTATAAAAAGATTAACAAAGCACGTTGCAAGAACGATCCATGCCCAGTGAATGGGACCCTCTTTCACCCTTTACCCCCTCAAGGAGGCTGTCGGAAAACGCACATCTGCTGCGTTGCGCTCATCCTTCGTCACTGCGACGTACCTTCATGTACGCCTCATTCCTCAGGATTTCGCGCGCCTTGCATCTGCACATTTTCCATCAGCCTCTAATATCTCAGCATTGCGACAGGCTCTTAGTGTCGTGTCCCGTGATTAACTTGTCATCTCGACCACCGCCCGTTAGGCGGGATAAACTGCGGGAGAGATCTTTAAAAATATTGTTATAATTAAGATTTCTCGCTTTGCTCGAAATGACATTTATGCAACTTATTTCTGGGGCACGACATTAGTATCCGGAACTCCTCTCCAAGAAGGCGAGGACATGCTGCACATATTCCTTTGGTCTGTATTCATAGGTATTGTGGCCGCATTTCGGCAGCACGGCAAGCTCTCCTTCGGGAAGATGCAGGTAGAAGGCTACACCCTGCTCCACGTCAAAAAGAAGGCTCCTGTCAGGATAAAGTACAAGCGCAGGACAAATGACGCGCGACAGTTGAGGTCTTAAGTCGAATACATCTTTGCCATAGGCCCCGCCGAACCTGCAGGCTTGATTGAAAAACGATTCCGCGAAGTCTTCCCCATGCCATTCGATGAATTTTTGTTTCTGGGCCGGATCCAATTCTTGAAACAGATCCGGAAATTTCTGATTATTTAATTCGGTCATTGGTATTTCGCTGTAGCACTGGGTACTTGATGTAACGACCGTTTTTACCCGAGCGGGAAATTCGGCTGCATAGTCTAATGCAACGACTCCTCCCTCACATTGTCCTATAAGATGAAAAGAATCGATTCCAAGGAAGTCCATCAATTGGTTCAGTTCCTTTATGCTCTCAGGGCGAAACCTTTCGCTCACATAGAATTCTTTAAAATCTTTCCTGTCATCCGAACTTCCGTATCCCCTCCTGTCGTACATAACCACCTTATAGCCCTTTTCAATCAGAGGGGGATATATATTCTTCCACATCTTTGAACATCCAAACCCGTGGTGGAGCAGTACAATGGGCTCACCATTACCGTGAATCTCGTAATATATCTTCATTCCGTTTATATTCGTGAAAGCCACTTATTTCTCCTTTTCCGAGCTCAAATAAAGTCCTCCCGAATCAAATCATGGGCGGGGCCGATCTGCTTACATCAGGCGGTTAATGCAGTCCATTATTTCCATTGCAAATTCAGGGTCGTTGATATGATGTCCGGATTCAATATAAGGTATTCCCCCTGGCAGGCTCGCCCTGAGGGCCTTAGCAAATTCCCGTCTTACGTCCGGATCCTCTAAAGGCCCCCCTGGTGAGTTAAATGCTGAAAAACCGCCCATGGGGACAAGTACTGCCACAGGCCCTTTTGCCTTTTCACACATCTTTGATATGAGGTTGGCCAGATCCTCCATTTCTCTTTGATTAGTCCCCACTGCCGTAATCGCGGAGTTATGCGAATGCATTCGCCGGCCGGCAAAACGCTCCTTTGCCAAGGCAAGCGGACCTGTAACCAGAAAATCCGTGTTTCCAGGCACAAGTACAGTCGGGATTCCCTTCTCAAGCGCCGCAAGGCCCCTATCTGGGCCTGCATCATAATCACCCCCGAAAAAATGGTCTATAAGCTCATGAAGAGAAAGATCCACAACAAGCTCTACATCTTCTTCACGGATTACCTCATCCATGGCCTCCCCTCCTGAACCAACTGTATGAAAGGTTACGACCTCCATTCCTCTTGCCTCAAGTGCCTGTCTTAGACTTATGAGGCAGGACTCGGTTGTGCCGAGGGTCGAGGCAACGGCAAGAGGTCGATCATCGGATGAAGCTGTTATTCCCCCGTTTACTATGCCCGCTAAAGCCAAAGCGCCCTCTCTGAGAACTTTTCTGGTCATTCTGTTAAGCCCTGAGAGATCGCATACCGAATGCAGCATCATGATATCTTTCGTTCCCACAAAGGGACGAGTATTTTTGGAAGCCATAGTAGAAACCATTACCTTTGGAAAGCCGACAGGGAATATTCGCATGACGGCAGTACCTAAGCTTGTCCCCATTGAGCCCCCGATCCCTATGACACCCTGTATTTCTCCATTTTTATAAAGATCCTCAGCATATTTAATAGCCCCTGATATCATCACATTCAAGGCCTTCCCCTCATGGCCTAAATGCTGAACAGCGCCAAGGTTACTGCCCGCCGCGTTTGCGACACTATGCCTGCTGATATCTACGGGAAACGGGCTATCGCCCCTTATCCCCGCGTCAAGGATCTTCACGCTAAGATCTTCACCCTCCAGGCATTCTCTTAGGAAACACGCCTCATCTGCTTTGGTGTCCATTGTTGAGACTATTAACACGCTGTTTCTTATCTCCAAAATACCCCCCTTCTATAGACTTCAAGATAAAGACTTTGGACTGTAAAAGCGATTATTAAAGTGCCGGTTAAATAGGTCTGTTTCATCAAAAAGGTATTCAGAGACCAAGATCCCCTAAATAGGCCATAGCCGAACCTAATTCAAGATCCACGTGAAGTATCTTCCCAATGGATCCAAAAGCAGTCATTTCTTATCCTTATTATTAACCTACATAATCTTTGCCCATCATACTCCTGGCAATCAGGAGTTTAGACGCTTCCGCCGTGCCGTCACCTATCTGCCAGCCAAGGATGTCCCTAAGCCTCTGTTCAAAAGGAAGGTCTTTGGTATACCCATACTGACCATGTATAAGGAGGCACTTTCTCACTATCTCAAGGGTAATTTCGGGAATCCACCACTTACACATGGCCCCTTCGGTGGTGTGCCTTGCTCCCTTGTCCGCCATCCAGAGTGTCTTGTAGCACAACAATCTGGCTGCTTCAAGCAGGGTCTGGGCCTCTGCAAGCGGGAAACTAATGGCCTGATACCCTGCAATAGGCTTTCCCATAACCTCCCTTTTTCGGGCATATACGGATGCCTCATCCACAGAAGCCTGGGCCGCTCCAATACATTTCAGGCCTATAAACGCACGGTTTGTGTCAAAAAACTCTGCAGCCAGTAGATAACCCTTGCCCATCTCCCCGACCATATAGTCCAAAGGGACCCTCACATTCGTAAAATCGACCTTACCTCGGACCGCCCCCATAGATCCCAGATCCTTCCATATCTCGGGTTTGCCGACACCGGGAAGGGAGGCAGGGACCAGAAAATCCGTAAGGGCCCAGATCCCATCTTCCGACTTACCCGTCTTAGCACAAACAAAGTAGTAATCGGCATTTACCCAGCTGATGGTATTCTTGGTACCGTTTATGACCCATTCTTCGCCTTCCTTCTTTGCTGAGGTCTTGAATCCGGCCATGTCCGTACCCGCCCCCGGTTCACCGAAACAAAGCGCAAGAAAGCTCTTGCCGCTCAGGATCCCTTCCTGTATCTGCTTTTTAATATGTTCCGGCACGCCGGGTAGCTCATGCAAGACAAAAGGCATGGTAGCCCACACTAAGGGCATGGCACTGTTAAAGTCCACATAAGCGATCTCTTCCGTAAGTATACCTCTGGTGATATTGTCCATATCCGATTTCAAAAGGCCCCACTCAGCGAGCCTCCCGTTTATGGGCAGAGCCGATTTTCCCTGTCTATCCCATTCTTTCCTTCTTGGCTCCACCTCTTTCAGGGCAAACTCTTTTACCTTTTCCCTGAACTCTTCCTGCTCTTTGGTAAAAGAAAGATCAATCATTTTTTGACTCCTTGAATATTCAGGCCTTCTTGGATCTTGCAACGGAACGGGCCATCCCGGGCTCAGCGCATCTCACCCTTACCCATCCGCCAACGCCATGGTTCCTTTATGACTGAACTCCCGTTATACGGGCGGGCAGTTCAACTTCCTCCGGCCAGTTCGAAGGGTATAACTGCCCTGGTTCTTCCCCGCGTTTTGCCTTTTTTTGGGCCAGTCCTTTTCTCTTGAATTCCTTCCGCGGCTTTTTAGGGATCCTGCCGTTCAATATGGATTCTGATCGCAAACGCCGGCCAATGGTCTTTTCCCACTTTTCACCCAAAGCAAGCAACCTGTCCACATCAATACCCGTCTCAATACCCATTTCATCCATCATGACCAGCATATCCTCAAGGCATAAGAGTCCGACAATATTCGGATCCTTATAATAGTATTCCCCGGTTCCCCTGACCGGTGTGCGATCAATGAAGTTAGTCGGTTGTCCTCCGATGCCTCCCATGACTCCTTCATGGATTTCAATCCCCGCATGAAGGGCGGCAAGTACATTGGCCGGGCCCCAACCCCTGGTGACGTGGAAATGGGCCACATGAAGATCTCTATTGGGCAGTTCATCCAGGATCATGGAGAAATAACGATAAACCTGGTCAGGAGGTGCGGATCCGTCATGATCGGCATGTTCGATATCATCCGCACCAATGCTCAACCAGCGCTTGGTAAACTCCAGAGCATCCTCGAATCGTGTCGGCCCTGATATCGGGCTTCCCCAGATGGTGCTGACCGTGCCGAAGAGTCGAATATTAACATCGTGGCATTTCTGAATACACCGCTCCGCTTCTTCCCAATACTCCGGCAGGGTAGTCCCTGAATTGGCAAAGTGGTGCTCCTCATCGGTGGAAACCATCATTCCGACACGATCCGGGCCCCAGCCTTCTTTTCTACCGGTAACGGCCCTGTCAACTCCGGTTTCCCGAATGGCCACAGCCGTCAATTCAATATCATCAAAGTTCACACCGGCCCGCGACAATCGTCTGCTGTCACGGACACGTTTAAAAAGTTCTTCAACGTCTCTGAACTGGGGTAGAAATACCGGATTTGCGAAATTGGATATTTCCAGCCTCTTAAAGCCTGCCAGTATGGACTCCTCTACATAGAAGGTTTTTGCTTCAATAGGGATAAAATGCTCCTCGTGTTGCAATCCTTCCCGAACAGAAATGTCCGCCAAACGAACTTTTTGAGGATAAGTTAATTGAAATCTATCATTCATCTTAACATATCTCCTTTCTTTTCCAAGAGAGAAGGCTTCATCAAAAGGGCTTTGAGCTCCTTTTATCTACTTAGTGTCCATCCAGAAACAACCAATTTCCGGATGGAGCTTTCAGCGGTCAGCGATCAGCCAACACCTTGTTTTTAATGTCCTTTGCTGAAAGCCGAAAGCTTGCCCGCCGTCCTTATGGCGGGCTGATGGCTGATAGCGCGCCCGTCCTCCGCAGTA